>DAOOQY010000541.1:0-3947 GCA_035389025.1 Verrucomicrobiota bacterium | reverse complement strand
AACGTGGGCTACTATGTCGAATTCTTGCTTCCGTCAGCCTATTCGTTCTCGCCACCGACGGTGGGTGATCCCGCCACCGACAGCAACGCGGACCAAGCTGAGAACCACGGACCGGGGACGACCGCCACGGTCACGCTCAGCCCCGGTGGAAACAACCTGACAATCGACGCCGGGATGAAAAGGCAGCCGACTGCCGCGGAACTGAGTTACTTCCGCGCCGAGCCGAACGGCGAAGGGGGCGTGTTGCTGACCTGGAGCACGCTGGGCGAAGCCGACATGCTCGGCTTCAGGGTCGAGCGGTCGAATGCCGCCAGCGCCTGGACACCGGTGTCGGACTCGATCATCGCGGTCCAGGGCCAGAATGGTCAGCCGCAAAGCTACCAACTCACGGATTTGGAGGGCCTCACGACGGGTAGTTACCGGTTGGTGAGCATCGACGTGCGCGGCAGCAGGCGGGTGTTGGCCGAGTTCACGCTCGGGACCCGCCCAACCTTGCGGGCCGTCCTCGCCGGCGGCGGTCTGCGCCTCGAGATCAAGGGCCAAGCCAACGGCACCGTGGTCCTGGAATCATGCGTGGATGCCGTTCGCGGCACGTGGACGAAAGTCGAGGCGATTGAACTGAATGCCGCTGGAGTAGCAACCGTCAACCGCGGTTTGCAAGACGCCGAAGCGATCCAGTTCTTCCGCATCCGCGAATAGCGAAACTCGAGACCTCTGAATCGCGGGGGCAGGCTTCGGCCTGCCCCCTTTTTGCTGCGTGCATTCGGGGGGGGCGAGCAGTGTGACTGAGGGGACGCGACGCCGGACCAACCTCCGCTACCGCATCGAGCGAAGGGGGCACCCGTTGAGAATCCGATTTGTTCGAGGGGATTCGGCTCGCATCTCGCCCGGCGGCTCCCCCGCCATAATCAGAACCAAGGTCCGCACAGACCCCTATTCCTGCACCATCCGGTAGAACCGCGCTTGGCCATCCCCTGGGGGAGTCAGTTGCAGCATTCCCGCTCCTGTCGCAGCCAGGGTCATGTCTCCGACACGCACCCAAGGTCCGCGCACGAGGTCTGTGGTTTCGTGAACCGACACCCGCGTGTTGGGGGAACCCTGAATCGTCAACTGGTATCCGGTGCCCGTGAATTCGATGCCGGCCTGGATGCCTGGTGCGACGACCGTCTCGCCCAGGACGTCCGTTTGTCCATCATCGCCGATAGCCAGCAACCGATACCTGGTCTCCCCCGGCGCTGTCACGTTCGCCTCTTGGAAACGATAGGTTCTGGGCTCCGTGCCGCCCTGAGCCGCGATGATCGCGGAGGTGACGCGCAGCCAGTCGTCGGCCGCGATCTCGCGTTCGATATGGAAGCCGAGCAGATTCGATTCCCCGGCCGTCCGCCAATTGATGACGACCAGACCAGGGCCGGCCCAACCAGCCCCGAACGCCTCGATGACGATGCCCGTCGGCGGTTTCGCCATCGCGCTGTACGTGACCGAGATTTGCCCGTGCACACGGTCATTGCACAGGATGGTGGTGAGTGTTGACGGCAATGTGGTGACGAACTGCGGGTAGTGAGCTGTGAAATCGATGTCGCAGGCGATGCTGCCGTTCCCCGAATAGGCCCCGAGAACCGACGCATCCGTTGAACCAATCGACGACACCGATTCGGACTGCGCGGCGACGAAGAGTCGCCCGTCGATCCGGTAGGGGGCGGGGTCCGGAGACATCACCGCAGCCGGCACCAAGGCGCCCTCGGAAAGCGCCAAGGTCAACGCGGCCGGAACCAACAGTGTTGCTCCAGTCGGTGTGGCCAGCACGCGCCCGCTTTCGAGTGTTCCCTGGGCATTCGCCGCGGTGAACGCCTCGTTGAAAAATATCATGCCGCCGCTGAGCGTCGCTTCGAGAGTGACGGTCACCGATTGGAGAACAGGCGTGGTCGGATGGGCTGCCGGGTCGAACCGCGGCAACTGCACGGCGAAGGCCGTCTCGCCTGGCCCGATCGAGAACGGCTGCGAATAAGAAACGTCAAACGCGTGGGTCGAGACCGCCAGCGCGATCCCTGTCACAATCATCCGCTTCGTCATACAAACTCGAGAACCGCATCAGGCATGTCAGCAGCCATGCCAGGCAGACAGCAGAACACCAGCTCCATAGTTAAAAAAAGCCGGCCTTCGAGGCCGGCTGTCTCACAATGCTCTCAGCGAAATGATCGGTCGCCTACGTCCGCATCCGGCGCCATCCCGCGAAAGCTGCCAATCCAAGACCTGCAATGAGCGCGAACTCCTGCGCCTCGGGAATGACCGTGCCTTCGACGTCCAGAAATCCGTTGGAGAGCTCCACGCTCTTCGCAACTCCTGCGGAGATTTGCTCCCAGTTCAGAGCAGTGGCCTCCCACGCCAGCGAGAAGGTGCCGGGCAGTTCCATCTCATTCTTGTCACCTTTGAACGCGTGAGAGTAGATGCCTAAATCGAAAATCGCGTTCTGAGCGCCGCTGCTTTTGCTAATTGTGACAGGCTCGCTCCTCAAGCCCGTGACGGACCATTGCTCCGTATCCATCACGTTGCCATCGTTGTCATACTGGGTCAGCGTCAAGGTGACCGTGTCGATCTTGGCGACGAATGTAGCTGAACCATCCCATCCGGCTGCACCTTCACCTGCGATGCTCACCCCTCCGGTGATCCTCGTGCTGATCAGCCAGGGATCCCCAGTCCCGTCCAGTTCGAACGCGTATTTTAGATCAGGATCATTTACAGACTCGCTTGTGCGAATCTTGGTTAGGACACTCGGATACGACGTGCCATCATCCCAAGGAGAACCTGACGATGTGTCGAAGTTCGCTGCGACAAACTGACCGTACGCGCTGCATGCGATTCCCAGACACGCACACAGACTCACCGCGGGCAAATTGACCTTCATATAGATTCTCTTTTCACCTCACTGCGAGGGGTCAGTAACTGGGTAAAAGTGTTAGGCAATTTTTACTCTGGAGTCAAGTTGAGTTTACAATTGTTTTGGCCAACTGCTGATCCGAAAAGCTGATAGACTGGATCACAGAGAAGGCTGGACGCAGGCCATATAAGGCGATTGATATTAAAGTGTTATGAAGCGGGAGGGAGACAGCCGGAGTTGCCGTCAAGGAGCAGCGGTCCGGACCTTCAGGGCTGGATCTCCGATCATGTTGTACATCCACACGGGCGTGGACCGCCTGGGGCCTTGGTTGTACAGGGCGAATGACTGGATAATGTAATCTCCGAGCCTGCTTGAAGTGTTCCCCGTCAGTCCCTGAAGCACGCGTCGGTTGATCCACTCCGCATCCGCGTCGTACGACAAGCCTGTTGGCGCAACAGCGGCAACCGCACCCTTTCCGGCCGTGTTCAGCATCACCTCAACCAGGCTTTGGAGGTTCGGTGTGGAGAAGTCTCCCGCGACACAGGTCATCACGATCATGATCGGCAAGCGGTTGTTGGGCTCGAAGCCGGCGACATCCGACACGGTGAGGTAGCCTCCCGTGCCCAGTTGGCTTCTCGATCCGTGGCCCGCGTATTCCAGAATATCGACGCCCGCGTTGAGGGCGTTCCGGATTCCCGCGCGCACGGGCTCGGGGTCAACCGGCGGCGGGTTCAACCCGACCGGGTAGGGTGCTGGATAGTACATCCAATTCGTGTCATAGGCGGGCGCGATGATTCTCCCCATGTCGGTCATGCCGGCCACAAAGTCGCCCGCCGCGTCGGGTCGGTCCGCCGCCAGCAAAGCTCGAAGCGGCCGGTGCGCGACCGAGGACTCGTAGTCGCGGATTTTGCCCAGGACAGCGTCGAACTCTGCGGGGCTGGCCACGGGGATTCGCCCGACGAAGACGCGAGGCACCCCGTCACTCAGCACATCGCCGTAGCGGCTGTCGGTGGCGTGCAGGCCGAAATCGGTTCTCAGCATCGAGGGCGGCACGAGATTGTCGCCGTATCCC
>DAOOQY010000540.1:0-3947 GCA_035389025.1 Verrucomicrobiota bacterium | reverse complement strand
AGGCCAGAGATGGCGTGGTGGTAGATCGCCACGAAGTCCGACGGGCTGCTAGCCTCACGAAAAACACAGCGCCGGGCGGCTTGATGGCCGCCCGGCGTTCTTTGAGAGCGAATGTCAGGAAGACCCGCGCTATTTGCCCGGGATTCTGGCCGAGGTCCGTTCGGCGATCCACTGCCAGTCGGACGGATTCTTGGGCGTGATCTGGGCGGTGTTGCCTCTGTAGACTTTGGTGTCCGGTTGCCGCCATCGGTGAATCTCGGAATGACCGTCGGCGAACGCAAAGCCGCACGCCATGTTGTGGTACGTGCCCGGCCAATCGATCCATCGCGGCGTCAGGCAGCCCACGGCGAACGCGGCGTCATTCAGACTGTCTGCATCTTCGTCGATCAAGACCCACGTGTTGGCCGCCCCCGGATTGACAAAGTCCGAGTGCTTTCCATACGTGTACCAGCGTTGGCCGCGCGAGTGGCCGCCGGAGGTCGAGTTCAGCCACGGGCCGTGGACGGACATCTTGCAGCCGGACTCGTAGGGATACGTTCCAACCGCCTGGTTCATCGCGAACGTCCGGGCCGCGGGCACCTTCTTGCCGCGCTGAGTGGCATCGCTGCCTTGATAGGTCCCGATTCGTTTGTCGGCGGGACACTTGTACAGCGTTACCGATCCGCCAGTGTAGGGCACAAGCAACGAGCGGGTCGGATCCTGGAGAATGGTGGGGTTGAATTCCTCGGTGCCGCCATTGCCCGCCTGTCCCCCAACCCACGCGTAGCCGGGGGTCGTGTTCCCATCGTCCGGGTTTGGCGGCAACAGGTCGTCATAATCCTGCGAATAGAGCGCGATCGCCAGCATCATCTGCTTGCCGTTGTTCATGCAGAAGATGCCCTGCGACTTCGTCTTGGCCTTGGACAAGGCCGGGAGGAGCATCCCCGCCAGGATGGCGATGATCGCGATCACCACCAACAGTTCGATGAGCGTAAAACCGCCACACGGTTTGCATCGTGTTTTCATATGGCTTCTGGTCATTGCTATCGGCGACGTTGCTCGTTGCTAAACCGAGCCCGGTCTTCTGTCAAACACTAGTTGTCCGCTTGCCGCGTGGCAACTGTGCGTCTCCTCGCACAGCGCCCTCCCGTGAACCCGGCGGGTTCAGATTTGAGATTTCAGATTTGAGATTTGAGATTTCAGATTTCGCTCCTCCCGTGCGCTCTCAACCGTCCCGGGCTATAACCCGCACAGCAATCATCCCGCGAGGTCTGACCGCCCTGGGCACCGACGGGGTGTGAAATCTGCGGGTTGGCGGGTCTATCGGCGGTCGGCCATTCCCACCCCCGCCCGCGCGGTCTCGAGCCACTTTCGGACGGCTTCGGCCGCAACTTCGGTCTTGACCGGGGTGACAGCGCCGCCGCGCGGTTTGAGTTCGACTTCGCCCCGCGCCAGGGATTTCTCGCCCACAGCCACCCGGAGCGGAAACCCCACCAGATCGGCATCTTTGAATTTCACCCCCGGACGATCGTCGCGGTCGTCAAGAATGACCTCGATCCCGGCCTCGATGAGGGCTGCGTAGATTCGCTCCGCGCACTGCATGACCGGGCTGTCGGGCGCGACGCTGAGCGGGGTGATGCAGACCTCGAACGGGGCGACGGAGAGCGGCCAGACGATGCCGTCTTTGTCGTGGGATTGTTCGATGACCGCCTGGAGGGTGCGTGTGACGCCGATGCCGTAACACCCCATCACGCACGGGTGTTGCGTCCCCGATTCGTCCAGGTACAGGGCGTTGAGTTTCTCGCTGTACTTGGTGCCCAGTTTGAAAACGTGGCCCACCTCGATGGCGCGCCGAACCTTCAGCGGCTGGCCGCTCGCGACGCACAACTCGCCCGCCTGCACGGTGCGCAGGTCCCCCCAGCGGGTCACGCGGATATCGCGTTCGATCTGGACGTGGCGGAAATGGTAACCGTCCTCGTTCGCGCCGGTCGTCATGCCGCCCGCGCCCCGCAACGCCTCGTCCGCATACACGGGCAGGGAGGCGGCCTCGGATTTCAGGGTGTGGGCGATCGCGCCCAGGCTGCCCGGATGCGCCCCCAGCACGGGCGCGATCTCGTCGGCGGTTGCCGGGCGGAGCTGGTTGGTGCCGAGCGCGCCGGCGAGTTTGGCCTCGTTGAGCTGATCGTCCCCGCGCAGAAGCACGAGCGCCAGCTTGCTCTCGACCACATAGACCAGAGTCTTGATCTGCTGGTGGGGCGCCACGTGGTGCGGCGCCCGGCTCAACGCCTCGATCGTGACCACGCCCGGCGTCGGGAACTTCTCGAGCGCCGCTCCGCTGTCAGTTCGTGGCGTTGGAACCACCGGGCCGCGGCTGGCCGCCTTTTCGATGTTCGCGGCGTACTGGCCCGATTCGCAGTAGACGACCTCGTTTTCGCCCGATTCGGCCGGGACCATGAACTCGTGCGAGAACTTGCCGCCGATCACCCCGGTGTCGGCCTCGACCGGCATGGCCCGGAGGCCGCAGCGGCGGAAGATGCGCGTGTAGGCGTCGTACATCTTCTGATAACTGGCCTGCGCGGCTTCGTCGCTGACGTCGAAACTGTAAGCGTCCTTCATGATGAACTCCTTGGCGCGCATCAGGCCGAAGCGCGGGCGGATTTCATCGCGGAACTTGGTTTGAATCTGGTAGAAGTTGCGCGGCAGTTGGCGGTAGGAGCTGATCTCGCCGGCGACAAGGGTGGTGATCACCTCCTCGTGCGTGGGGCCGAGCAGCCATTCCTTGTTGGCGCGGTCCCGCACCCTGTAAAGAACCTCCCGCGCCGAGACGTAGCGACCGCTCTGCTGCCAGATGTCCGGAGGCTGCAGCGCGGGCATGAAGACCTCGATGGCCCCCGCCCGGTTCATCTCTTCGCGCACGATCTGCTCGATCTTGCGCAGCGCCCGCAGGCCCATCGGCAGGAACGTGTAAAGCCCCCCCGTGAGCTTGCGCACCAGTCCGGCGCGAACCAGCAACTGATGGGAGACAATCTCGGCGTCAGCCGGGTTCTCCTTGAGGGTGGGAATGAAGGTGGAAGTCCAGCGCATGGCCCTGCTCACTTGACGGTGTTGACCAGCGGGGCCAGGCTTTGGATGCGGACCTCGAGACGGTCGCCCGACTCGATCGGGCCAACGCCGCTGGGCGTGCCGGTCAGGATCAAATCCCCGGGAAGCAGGGTCAGGTTGGTCGAGATGAAGCTCAGGAGCCTGTAGCAGTTGAACAGGAGCTGGCTGGTGTTCGAGTTCTGCCGCAACTGCCCGTTCTGAAAGAGCTGAATGGTCAGATCGTGCGGATCGATCTTCGTCTCCACATACGGGCCGACCGGGGTGAAGGTGTCGAACGACTTGCAGCGCGCCCACTGGCTCTCCGCGTTCTGAATCGTCCGATCGCTGATGTCCTGCGCCGCCGTGTAGCCGAAGATATAACGGGCCGCCGCCGCGGGCGTGACGTTGCGCACACGCCGGCCAATCACAATCGCCAGCTCAGCCTCGAAATCGACCCGATGCGACGGGAACGGAATCTCGATCTTGGCGCCATCCGCAATGAGCGAGGTCGGAGCCTTGAGCCAGAATAACGGCTCCTTGGGCAGCGGCTTGCCGCTCTCCCGCGCATGATCGGCATAGTTCAGCCCCACCGCGATCACTTTCGAGGGAACAACCGGCACCAGCGTCTTCACCCCTTTGGGCGATACCGGTTTCTTCTCGAAGGACGGCGACCCGAAGACGTCGCCGAGCAGTCGGTACAGCTCGCCGTCGACGACCTTGGCATAGAACATCTCGTCGCCCTTCTGAAATCGGCCAATGGCTGCCATAAAAGTGGCAAAGCCTAGCCATCTGGACGCCCTCTTCGCAAGCCGAAAGTCAGGCAGCATCGACGGCGGGGTGGATGACGAATTGGTTGGGTGATTTCAGGGAAAGCATATTTTGCTGGA
>DAOOQY010000539.1:0-3954 GCA_035389025.1 Verrucomicrobiota bacterium | reverse complement strand
CATCATCGCGTACCCTCCCTCACACTACACGCACGTGTCGACGCCCGAGCCGCGGAACGACGGGAGGGTCTGGGTGTCCCGGCCGGCCCGCAGATTGTGCACTTCGTAGAGGATCGGCGCCGACGGGTAATCGTAGTACACGATCTGGGTATTCGGCACGTCGCCCGCGTCGTCGAAGAGGAAGCGGCCGCCGACGCTCATGACGCGCCGCGGCAGGGTCGTTTCCGCCAGCACCCAGCGGGCGACATCGATCTCGTGAACCCCCTGGTTGCACGACTCGCCGTCGCCCATGTTCCAGGTGAAACTGCAGTCGTATTGAATCCGGTCGCGGTAGATCGGCTCCTTGCGGGCCGGGCCGCACCACAGGTCGTAGTCGAGCGTCTCGGGAATCGGCAGTGGCTCGCTGCGCTTGCCGATCGCGGTCCGCGCCTTGTTGGCGAAACAGACGATGTACTGAATCTTGCCCAACTGGCCTGACTTGAGGTACTGCACCAGTTGCTGGTCTGTGCCTCGAGAGCGGCCTTGGGTGCCGACCTGGACCAGCCGGTTGTGCCTGCGGGCCGCGTTGACCATCTGACGGCCCTCCCAGATGAAATGGGCCAGAGGCTTCTCGACGTACACGTGCCGGCCCGTTTCGCAGGCCCAGATCGTCGGCAGCGCGTGCCAGTACTGCATCGTGGCCACCGCCACCACATCGAAATCCTTCCTCTCCATCAACCGGCGCACATCGTCGACCTCGACCGGACGATTGCCCTGACCCGATTCGACCCGTTTGGCGAAGGACGCCACGCGTTCGCGGTCCGGGTCACACACTGCGACGATGCGCACGCCCGGCTGCTTGCCGAACTCCGCGACGTGGGTTCCGCCCCGGATTCCGCAGCCAACCAGGGCGATCCGGATTTCTTCGTTGGCTCCCAGGACGCGCGAGCCGGCGGCCATCGGCAAGGCCAACGTCGCGGCTGCGACAGACGAACGATGGAGGAATTGACGGCGTGAGAGGGACATGGGCGATCGGGATTGGCGTTTTAGCGGTGTGGCCTGATTCTGCCCGGACCGGAGAGGCCCGGCAAGGTGAAACGCATTCTTGCTTTTTGGCTGTCCGACCAGGATTCGAACCTGGACTAAAGGCTCCAAAGACCTCTGTGCTACCTTTACACCATCGGACAATCCGCGGTTAAGCTACCGGCGAACTGACGCGTGCGCAAAGCCAAAAGTGGGCGGGGCAACGCGGGGCAGTGCATCTGTAAGTTTTCGGTGGGAATGGAGTTTGCGCCGCGTGGGGGCACGCGGCCTACAGCGGGAGTCTCCATCCGTTGTAGGCGCGCCCTCACCGGGCGACAGAATACCGACAACTGTCAGATGCCCCGACGCGCGGGGGAGACCGATCAGGAACTCCGGAACAACAGGGCCTGAGCCCTCACAAGCACGAAGGCCCGACAGGCAACACCTGAGTCCACGGGCTTGTCCCGAAGCGTCCGAGAAAGCGATCGCGCAAGGCACTCGCCGCATTCTGACTCGTGGCCAGGGCAAACACGGCGGAACCGCTGCCCGACATCAGGACAGCGTTGGCTCCGCCCTCACGAAGGAACTCCTTGTACAAGGCCAGGATCGGGTGCTTTTCGAATGCCGGCTCCTCGAAGCTGTTGTAGAAGTGGGCGGACGCCTCGTCGAGCGTTCTCGATTGAAGGCTCTGGACGAGCCGTTGGGCGCGTTCGGGCTGGCCGTGGAGGGCCTCGGGGAATCGTTTGAGGCTCTGATAGGCCCAAGCGGTCGAGATGCCGAAGCCGGGATGGACCAGCAACATCCACGCCCCATCGAGGGCCGGAAACCAATCGAGTGGTTCGATGATCTCGCCACGGCCTGTGGCGAGGGCTGGTTTGGGCTGGAGGAAGAAGGGAACATCGGAGCCCAGTTGCGCGGCCAGGCGCGCCAACTGTTGCCCGCCGAGCGGGAAATCGAACAGCGCGTTGAGCGCCAACAAAGCGGCGGCGGCGTTGCCGCTGCCACCTCCCAGGCCGGCCGCTACGGGCACCTGTTTGTCGAGATGCATGCGAATGCCGTCCGTCAGGCCGGCCTCGGCACGAAAGGCGTTCGCCGCTCGAACGACGAGGTTCGAACTGTCGACCGGCAAGTCGGGGCGGGTGCAGGTGAGGACGACCCGCGTGCCGGTCCGCTCGCACTCGAGCCGGTCGGAGAGGTCGAGCGGGTGCATGACGGTCTCGATGTTGTGGTAACCGTCGGGGCGCGGGCCCAGAACGTTGAGGCAGAGGTTGACCTTGCAGGGGGAAGGGCGCTCGACGGGCATAACAAAAAAGGCGCCAACAGATGCGTTGGCGCCCTGGGGAAACGCTGGAACTAATAGTCGAAAATGCGGAACCGGCTGCCCGGGACGAAGGGCGCTATATCGCCGCCGCTGAAGCCGAGGGCGGCATCGGGCTCGAACGTCGACGAGGAGATCATGTGCGGCGTGTAGCTGGCGGCGTGCGGCGGGTCGACCGACGCGTCGTGCAGGATCGGACCGCCTGGGCGGAGGACGGGGTCGTAGCTGGGGATGGGGAAGGTCACGACCTCGTACAGGCCAACTCCGGTTCGAACCAGGCTTCGATTGATGCCGCGAATGAGACCCGTGGTGTAGGCGCTTTGGGGGCCGTCCCAAAGGAAGGTCTGCTCGACCGAACGGTTGATTTCGCCCAGCCGGGCAAACTCAGTCAGATTGTTGATGCCGCGCCCGAGTTTGTTTTCCGGTCCGGCGCAGCCCGCCGCAAAGAGCACCGTGAGCGCCGCAACCATGGGGAAAATCTTATTACGCATAAAGATCGTTTGTTGCGCGTCAGGTTATCCGTCAGCCGGGCTTTGTAAAGCGCTTTTCAGGCTTCCGGAACGGGGAGAAACGGGTACGCTCAGTGCCCGTGGACCACCCTATCGTTTCAGCGCAGGACCGCAGAGCACTGCAAATGGCCATGAGCCTGTCGCTTGCGGTCGGGGTGTTGATGTTTGTCATCAAGGTCAGCGCGTATCTGCTGACCGGTTCGGCGGGGATTCTGAGCGATGCGGCGGAGTCGGTGGTGCATGTGGCGGCGGTGGCATTCGCTTTTGTGAGCCTGCGGCTGTCGTTCAAACCGGCTGACGATTCGCACCTCTACGGCCATGCCAAGATTTCCTTCTTCTCCGCCGGCTTCGAGGGGGGGATGATCGCGCTGGCCGCGATTTACATCCTCTATGAATCCATCCACAAGTGGATTCTCGGACAGCCGCTCGAGCGGCTGGGGCTGGGGACGCTCCTGACCGCGGTGGCGGCCGGGATAAACGGTCTGCTCGGAGGCTATCTGGTGTGGATCGGGCGCCGGAAGAACTCGTTGATCCTCGAAGCCAACGGCAAGCATGTGCTGACCGACTGCTGGACCAGCGCCGCGGTGCTGGTGGGATTGGCGTTGACCATGTTCACCGGCTGGCAGCCGTGGGACCCGATCTGCGGCATCCTCATGGCGATCAACATTCTCTGGGCTGGCGGCGGCCTGATCCGCTCCGCGTTCGGAGGGTTGATGGACCAAGCCGATCCCGCCGTGCAGAAGCAGCTCGAGGCCATCCTCGATCGCGAGACGGCTCAGCGGGGTCTGATCTATCACCAACTCCGCCATCGGAACATCGGAAACGCGCATTCGGTCGAGGTGCACCTGATTTTCCCGGCGGAGACTTCGCTTGCCGAGGCGCACCGGCAGGCGACAGCCATCGAGCGGGTGATCGAACTGTCAATCGAACCCCGCGCCCACGTGACAACGCATCTCGAATCCATCACCGATCACGACGATCTGCATCGGCACAGCATCCAGGATTCGCCGCATGCGGACGGATCGACCGATCGGGCGGGCGGACACGGCACGCGAGTCGACTCACGCTAACCTGCATTTCTCACCACTTTTTGCCACCGCGAAGCCGGAGTTCTCAAGAGAAGTC
>DAOOQY010000538.1:0-3965 GCA_035389025.1 Verrucomicrobiota bacterium | reverse complement strand
CCGTTTGGCATAGCCGGGATCGAGCGCATGCTCGGCATCGATGAATGCCGCCAGGCCGCCCATCCGCTGCGCGTTGGCGACGACATGCAGCATGAGCGTCGTCTTGCCTGAGGATTCCGGCCCGAAAATCTCGACCACCCGGCCTCGGGGAATGCCACCCACCCCCAGGGCGAGGTCCAGCGCCAGCGCGCCGGTCGGGATCACGTCGATTTTCACCTGCGCGCGCGCGTCGCCCAGGCGCATGATGCTTCCTTCGCCGTAGGCTTTTGTGATGGTGGAGATGGCGGCATCCAAATCCCGCTGTCGGGTGGCGACGGCCTTTGCGGCGTCAGGCAAGGGTTTCTCGGCAGTTTTCTCCGTGGTCTTGGGCGGCATAAGGGGCGAACTCCTTTCAAGTTTTCGGGCTAAGGTAACCGCCGCGCGCCAAGCGTCAACTGCGAGGTTCGCGGGCCGGGGCCGCGAAAACGGCGTGACAACTGCTTGCTTTTGGGGGTGACCGCCATGCAGAATGCCGCGCATACACCGGCTCAGGGTCGCATTGGACCAGATCGTCCGGAGGGTGCGGCGGCGGGGCTGCCGGCAAACGAAGGGAAAGACTGACTATGACTGAACTGCACCTGCTGCATGCCTGTTGGGCCATAGGTCTCGTCGCCGCGCTCGAAGGTCGCGCTCAAACCAATCTGCCCGCCTTCGAACTCGATGTGCTTCCCACCAACGGGAGCATCATGATCAGCGAGTCGACGAACGCGGTGTTTGTGACCGTCAACAATGCCGATGCGTTCACGAACATTGTGATTGCCGGCGAGTTCGGCGCGCAGACCAACATCGCGTTCCTGGACGACGGGCAGCCTCCGGACGCCGAGGCGACCAACGCCGTATTCAGCGGTTACCTGATCACGCCCTACGTTGTCACGCCGACCGTTCAGATTCTGCGGCTGGTCAGTTCCGGCGAGGCGCCGCCGACCGAGCGTCCGCCGGACCCGCCGATCGAACCGATGGTGCAGACCAACGAGTTCGAGTACACGATCCTGCCGCGTCCGATGAACGACAAGTTCACCAACGCGTTCCGCATCGCAACCGGCGGGGGGGTGGTGGTTTCCTCGAATTCGTTCGCATCGATCGAGCCGGGCGAGCCTCGGCACGCGCAGGTCGCCGGCGTGGCTTCGTCGGTCTGGTGGAACTGGTCGCCGAACGTCACGACCAATGTGCTGGTGGACCTTGGGGGGAGCGATTTCGACGCCGTGCTGGCTGTCTACACCGGAACGACCATCTCGAATCTGGTCGAGGTGAAATCGGGGACCAATGACGTCGTGAACAACCTGCGCGCGCACGTCAATTTCAACGCACGCGCGGGCTCGACCTATCGGATCGCGGTTTCGGGCTATGAGAGCGAAGCGATGGGCCAGGTCCGGCTGCGCGTGGCTGCGGGGGCGCTGCCGGACGCCGACGGGCCGGTGGTGACGATCGCCAGCCCGGCCAGCCAATCGGTGTTCGCCGCGCCCAACGTGGCTTTCCAGGGCTCGGCCAAAGAACGGACGGCGAACGCGTCGGGCGTCGAGCGCGTGGTGCTGCAGGTGAACAACGACACCAACCAGATCGTTGCAGGTGGAACCGAGGCGTGGAACGCGGTGGTGACCCTGCCGGTGGGCACGAACCTGGTCCGCGCGGTGGGCTACGATTACAACGGCAACGCCGGCCCGCCGGCCGCCGTGGTGGTTCGCTACGTCAATCCGATCAATGACATGTTCGCCAATGCCATCCTGCTCGGCGAGGACGGCGGGGTCGAGTCGGCGGGGAGCACGGACGCGACGATCGAGCCGGGAGAACCGTTGCATGCCATGAACGAGGGGGGGCACTCGGTTTGGTATGCGTGGCGGGCGCCGTATTCGGGCGAGTTGATGTTGAGCACGGAGGGCTCGGACTTCGACACGCTGCTGGGGCTGTACATCGGGACGGCCCTGACCAACCTGATCGAGGTGGCGAGCAACGACGAGGCGTTTCCCGGTTCCGGCCACAGCCAGTTGCGTCAGAAGGTCGTGGGCAACCAACTCTATTACATCGCCGCGGACGGCTACGGCGGGTCCGCGGGCAACGTCATCCTGACCTACGTGTTCAGCATCACCGAGACGCTCTACAGTCTCGACCTCACGTCGCCCCTGGGCGGGACCGTGTCGCCCCCGAGCGGGCTTTACCCGGAGGGCAGTGAAGTCTTCGTGAACGCGATCCCGGCCACCGACTATCTGTTTGCCCACTGGGAGGACAGCGGGGGCCAGGTGGTGTCGACCCAGAACCCGCTGCGGCTTGTGATGGACCGGAACCACAGTCTGATCGCGAGGTTTGTTTTGAAGAGCTACAGCGACACGTTCGGCAGCGGCGATCTGAGCCGGCTGCCCTGGACGGGGAGCGGCGCCAAGGGATGGTCGGTGGCGATGGTGGAGGGCCAATATGTGGCGCAAAGCGGCTCGATCGGGAATGGCCAGACCAGTTCGCTGATCCTGATCAGCTACCTCTACGACGGGACGGGGGCGTTCGATTTGAGCGTCAGCTCCGAGGAAGGATGGGACGCGCTCGAGTTTTACGTCGACGGCCGGCGCCTGGGGCGATGGAGCGGCGACGTGCTCTGGCAGACCTTCATGTTCCCGATCACCGAAGGGCGGAGAGTGCTCGAGTGGCGGTACGCGAAAGACGCCAATTACAGCGAAGGATTGGACCGGGCCTTCATTGACAATGTCTATCTGCCCTTGCAGCAGCCCGAGCCGCCCAATGTCCGTCCGTCAATCGACGTGGTCCGACTGGCCAACGGCGCCGTGCAACTGACGGTGGTCTGTCTGCCCAATGTTTCCTATGTCATCGAGGCATCGCCCAATCTCAAGACATGGACAGCCGTCTCGACCAATCGGCCGGTGAGCGCCGCCTTCCAGTGGCTCGATCCGGACACCCTGAGCCGCGCGGCCCGCTTTTACCGTGCCGTGGCTCGCTGACCGACAAGGACCGGGAGAAAGGGGGCTATCATGAGGCACTTGGGACCCTTGACGATGCGCCGGATTGCGCGGGGGATGGCCGGCCTGGGGCGGTCGAGCCTGCTGCTTGCGTGGCTCGTGACCGGGGCGTTCGGCGCCGCCGCCCACGGTGGCGGTCTTTTGCGCGAGGTCTACACCGACATTCCCGGCGCGCGCCTGGACGACTTGTTCAACAGCGCCAAGTACCCGGACCGACCGGACCTCACGGAGATTCTGCCCGAGTTCGAGGCGCCGACGGACGTCATGGACGACTACGGCCAGCGGTTGCGCGGCTTCCTCGTCCCGCCCGTGACGGGCGATTACGTCTTCTGGATCGCCGGGGACGACGAGAGCGTGCTCTACTTGAGCAGCACGACCTCGCCTGCCGATGCCGTCGACATCGCCGCCGTGCCCGACTGGACGTCGTCCCGGGAATGGACCAAGTACCCGAGCCAGCAGTCGGGTGTGATCTGGCTGGACGCCTCGCGGGTGTATTACATCGAGGCCCTGATGAAGGAAGGGGGGGGCGGAGATAATCTGGCCGTGCGCTGGCAGCTTCCGGGAGGCGCGATCGAGGAGCCGATTCCCGAGGCGCGCCTGGTGCCTTTCGGGACTGTTCTGACCCCGCCTGTCATCCGGACGCAGCCGGCCAACCAGGCGGTGATCGAGGGACAGCCGGCGGTTTTCACCGTGAGTGTCAACAACCCCGACCCCGTCCAGTACCAGTGGCAGCGGGGCGGAGTCGCCATTCCCGGCGCGACCTCCGCCAGCTACACCCTGCCGAGCGCGCGGTTGGCCGATCACGGCGCCAGTTTCCGCTGCACCATCACCAATTCACTGGGGTCCGCCCTGAGCGCCGCGGCCGCGCTCAGCGTCCAGCCCGACGTCGACCCGCCGCTCCTGAGGCAGGCGCACAATGTCGGGGCGCGCACTGTTGTGGTGACCTTCTCCGAGCCGGTCGATTAT
>DAOOQY010000537.1:0-3972 GCA_035389025.1 Verrucomicrobiota bacterium | reverse complement strand
GCCGGCCATCTGAAATAATCAGTGACTCTTAATCTGCGAGCCGAACAACAGGCAAAGCCTCCAAACCCGGCCCGCGCCGATACGCCACAAGCCCGCCGAGACGTTGCCAGGATAAGGCGAGGCCTCTGGACTCGGGGCCGGTGCGCCGGTGGGCGAGGCTTCATTCCGCCCGACCTGGTCGGGGGCCGGATGCGTCGGGCGCCGCGGCCAGGTGGGCCGCCTGGTGGGCCAGGGCCTCGGGAACCGCGCGGATCGCCGGGGGCCACGTGCGCCAGCTTGACGTTGCGGTGGGTCGTGCGCCGGGGCCGTGCGCCTTGTCAACGGGGCGGGGTCAGTCGCGCGCCGGCGGCCAGGGGCGCCGGTAGGCGAGGCTTCATTCCGCCCGACCTGGTCGGGGGCCGGATGGGTCGCGCCCCGGCGGCCAGGTGGGCGGCCAGGTGGGCCGTGTGAAAGAGGAAACGGGCGGATCGCCGGGGGCCAGGTGCGCCGCCGATTGCTGTCAATCGGGCTGCATCCCCGGTGATTTCATTCACTCGCGGAAGGTCCCTCCCGCTTGGACGCCTTTTTGCCGGCAACGGCGCGCCGGCGTTGCTCCAGCCTGATGGCCTTCACCATCTGCTGGCAAAGGTCGATTACAACCCCGGACTGGTCAATGCTCGCTTTCAGGAAGAACTTCATCGCCTCCCCGAGTTCGGCGTCGTCGGCACCCCAGAGAGGTCCGTCAAAGTCAGGTTTCGAGAAACTGTCCCGCGGGGCAGCGCTGGCGATTTCCCGAATTGGCGGCGTCGGCTCGAAGCAAAGCATCAGGGCGCGTTCTTGTAGCTCGAAAGCCCGCTTTGCTGGTATTGGAGTCATCAGTTCGGAAACCTCGATTCCTAGCCTTTCTGCCGCTGTCTGTAGCACCGATGGCTTGGGCAAACGCCCATTCTCATAGCGGTGATAGGTGACGGAGTGCTCGATGCCGATGAGGCGCGCGAACCTGGATTGCGACAGTTCCCCACGGAGCGCGCGGAGGTTCTCGGCAACCGTATTTGCGACGTCGATTTTGGAGTTCTGTTTGCTGCTCATGCTGCCTTTGTAGGTACTACCAAAACGATACCGGATGCACCGCGCAAAGAAAACGGTTGACATGTCAGATCGTCTGGCATAATGTTGCTGCGTCATGCTCGGACCGACCGGTACTTATTGCACGTCGAAAGTTGGGGCGGGGATCCGCATCAAGGGGATCTGCCAAGCCGCCGCCCAACTCGGTGTGAACCGGTCTTCCTTGTGGCGTGCTCTGACTGGCCGATGGAACCTGCCCAAGTTGGTCGCGCGCTATGACGCCCTTCACTCGGCGGCGCCTTCCTCGCCAGTCGGCAATTCTTCTCCTGCTCATTCGTCCCATGAGCTCCCCGTTCCCCAAGCGCTGTAACCTCTCGCCTATTGGTGGCGCGATGTATTCCGGCTGCTTGCCGTGCCGGGAAAGGCTGGGGCTCGTCACTGAATTTCCCGTGGTGATCGGTGCCATGTCGGCTACCGGCGCGGCGGGATTACAAGAAAGGCAACAGCTATGATCGCGGGACCAGCGCAGAAAGTTAATGGCAAAGCCCACAAGAAGGTCGCTCAGAAATCTGTCGTCATCTCGCCAGGGCGTGCGCCGGGCGGCGGCGCCGATCGCGCCGGCTTTTCGCCCGGCATGGTCTGTCTCGACGCTCTTGACTTTGCCAAGATCACGGGGGGGCTGTGGCCTGCTGAAGGGCTCAGTCTTTTGCGCGGGGAGGTGCCGGGCTCTTTTTCTGAGGATGGGGCTGGCCATCGCCAGCATGACTCGCGAAGCGACGGCTCCGGTGCCGTGGCATGGCTTTGTGCGGCGGAAAAGGATCTTCTCGCACAAAGGACTGTCGCCATGATCGCCACGGTCGCCAACCTCGAGTCGCTGCTCACGGGCAAGCCTGAATTTCCTCGGTTTCCGCGTGGCTGGGTCGCGTTTGACGCGTTGGAATTCTCGAATATCAGCGGGGGGATGACTCCTGAGGATGCGCTGGCGATTCTCCGCGGCCAGGCGCCGGAATGGGTTGCCGGGCTGTTTGGGTCTCATCGCAAAGTGGACCCGCACGGTGATCCGCGGGATTTCTACTGTGGCTTGCAGGACCTGCTTGACGATGTCGATTGCATGAGGACCGCGCTCATTTTCGGGACGCTCGGTTCCATGCGCCGAAAGGCGGCGGTGGGCAACGCCGACACCGCTGGCGCCAAGGTCCTTCAAGCGGCGTAATGTCACTTTTCGTGTCCAACACCGTGCCGGGCGCCAGCCGATTTCGCGGCGGGTGCTCGGCGCGGTTCTTTTCGTTCTCCATGTAACGCAGTTTTAAGGGTTTATGTTGGAATACCTAATCCGCATCGCCGCCGATGGAAAGCAACTCGAATCGGAGAGCAACCGGGCTGCCGTGTCGCTCGGAAAGGTCGAGTCAGTTGTCGCCAACCTTGCGACGCGGCTTGGTGCGGTGTTCGGAGGGCGATGGATGCTCGGCCAGGCGCGCGAGGCGATTGCATGGGGGTCGTCGATGGAAGACTTGGCACTCCAGACTGGAGTCAGCGCTGAGGCCCTCCAGGAGTTCAAGTTTGCGGCTGAGGGAAGCGGCGCCAGCATCGAGCACGTGACTACGGCTCTGCGTTTTCTGAGTCGCGCGATGGCCGAGGCGATGCAAAACCAGAAGGGCGAGCATGCGGACGCTTTTGCGCGCATGGGACTGTCACTCGACAAAATCCGCGCCAGCAATCCAGAGTCGGTCTTTCGCGCGATGGCAGCCGCGATTGCGCGCATGCCGGCCAGCGCCCAACTCACAGCGGATGCGCTGACACTGATGGGCCGCAGCGGCGACGAACTGTTCCCGGCGTTTCGCAATGGCTTCACCGAGTCCACCGAACTGGCGCGCAAGTTGGGCGTCGTGTTGTCCGGGGACATCACCAAGAAGCTTGATTCCGCGGATGATGCGATGACTCGGTTCCGGCACCAGTGGCAGGCGTTCCGCGCTGAGGAGGTCGCTCGGATGTTGCCATCCGATGGCGTCGTCAATTTCGCTCAGGACACTGTGGCCAAATTCCGCGCCATCAAGTCCGGCCTGCCTCGGCTTGGGCCGGGGTTCCAGGAGCCAGTCGCCGCCACGATGGCCGTGGGCATCGCAGCCAAGACCGCGCTGGAAAACCAGGTCGTTACTGGGCTGTTGCAGGCACTGCTCAAAGAGATGTCGGGCACAAGGCGCGCGGTCGAGAAGGGTTTGTGAAGCGTTTCGGCTATCCTGGCGTTGTCGAACTCCCTTCGGGCATCCGATTCTCCCGCTCTGGCGGTTGGATCAGGACGCGTTACTGGGAGGGCACGACCGACCAAATGCGCGGCATTTCGTCCGCAGCGTACAAGAGCGGCGCGACGGACATCGAAATGATCCCGGAGCGCGACGGGCGCAAGGCGACGTGCAGCGCCAGCTTCGGCGGCGCGGATGATTCCACACCAGCCGAATCCCAAATTGAGTCGATATGGGAACTGGACGAGAATCAGGGCGACATCAGCATCTGGAACCATCCGAAGATCCAGGCCATTTTTGCGGCTCTGTCGTTGCGCAAGCAGGCTTACCTGCGGTCCGACATCGAGAAATTCGCACTCGGGGATGCGGAAGCGACAGGGCTCGAATATGGGCCGGAGTTCACCGATCTGTTGGCGAACTCAAGCACGTTTCAGACATGGCTGACGCGGCTCGCTTCCTCAAACGGTCAGGCCACTTACTACTGTCCGGACGCGATCGTGCGGCACACGCTCACCGGGCCGCAAACGTGGAAGTACAGCTTCAACTTCGATCATGTGGCGACGCTGATTTTCAGCGCGGTGCTCCAGGCCTCCGAGCCGACACTCAACCTAACTTTGCCGGCGGGCCGGACCTGGCCGTTGGCGCTCACGAGAATTGACCCACCTGCGCTCATGAGAATGGACCCACC
>DAOOQY010000536.1:0-3974 GCA_035389025.1 Verrucomicrobiota bacterium | reverse complement strand
CAACAAGCTCATCGAGGAAATGCGCGGCGCGTTCAGCCTGACGCCTCATCACCGCGACTTCCTCGACGCCATCCGCTCAGGCCGCAAGCCAAACGCCGACGCACAGACCGGCCACCTGTCCGCCGCTTTGTCCCACTTCGCCAACATCGCCACTCGCCTCGACGCCAAACTGCGCTTCGATCCGCTCAAGGAGGTGTTCATCGGCAACGACGCGGCGAACCGCCTTCTCGGACGCGCCTATCGCGAGGGGCATTGGGCAGCGCCAAAAGAAATCACGGCATGAGGTCCGCGACGCAGCCTGTGACACCTCGGCGCGTCAATGTGCTCGGTGTCGGCGTTTCGGTGCTCAACCTCCGGACCGCGGTCGAAACCCTCACGGACGCCGCCGGGCAAAGGCGCAAAGGTTACGTCTGCGTCTCGAATGTCCATGTGCTCGTCGAAGCACAGTACAATCCGGCCTACAAACGAGTGCTCAACCGGGCGTTCCTGGTCACGCCCGATGGCATGCCGCTGGTCTGGGCAGGCCGGCTCGCCGGATACCGTGAGATGGGGCGTGTGTACGGACCGGAACTGATGCTGGCTGTCTTCGAGGCGACCCGCACAACCGGCCAGACTCACTTTCTCTACGGCGGCATGCCGGGCGTGGCGGAGGACCTCAAGAACCGCCTCGAAGCTCGATTCCCCGGCGTGCGGATCGTCGGGACCGGCTGCCCCCCCTTCCGCCCGCTCAACGCCCATGAGGAAATGGAACTCGAAGCGCAGGTCCGCGCCGCGCGCCCCGATTTCTTCTGGACCAGCATCAGCACGCCCAAACAGGACCTGTTCAACGCCGCGTTGCTGCCGCGCCTCGACACGGCCCTCATGATCGGGGTCGGGGCGGCGTTCGATTTTCACACTGGACGAGTAGCCCAGGCGC
The DNA here is from genome assembly GCA_035389025.1 of Verrucomicrobiota bacterium. GTDB lineage: Bacteria > Verrucomicrobiota > Verrucomicrobiia > Limisphaerales > J093 > MWFF01. The sequence continues at coordinate 3,058 of DAOOQY010000536.1, read as the reverse complement.
CCCGCTGGATTCAGCGGAGCGGCTTCGAATGGCTCTACCGGCTCTGCCGCGAGCCGCGCCGCCTTTGGAAACGCTACCTCACAGTCAATCCCGTCTTCCTGGCGCTGGTCTTGTGCCAGATCACGGGTCTCAAGAAATTCACACTCGATGACAGCCCACACATGTAGCCACCCTGCCGCCACAACCCGAACATCAGATGACGTGCAGCCCGGTCTTCCTTGTCATCTTCCCGAAGGTGAGACATCCGGGCCAAGGAGCGAGGCGCGGGATGAGAGAGCCGGGAAGGCGTTGGGATTGCCTTTGCGGCTGAGGATTGGGATGGGTCTGAGGCGCGCCTCGCTTGGCCTCGCGTTGGCCCTCTGCCTGGCCACCACGGCGGATGAACCCCGGGGCGCCATCGCAATCTACCGCGACAGCATCCCCGCACCCGCCGCCTCGGCGTCGCCCGAGCACCTGGCGGAATGGCTCGAGGGCGCTGGTTTCGAAACGGCGTTTCTGACAAGCGAAGACCTGGCTGACACCGCCCGGCTCGACCGCGCCCGCTTTGATGTGGTCGTGCTGCCTTACGGCCCGGTGTTCCCGGTGGCGGCAGCCGACACCTTTCGCAGGTTCCTCCGGGCCGGCGGGAAACTGTTCACGACCGGCGGCTACGCGTTCGATCATCTGATCGAACGGGGGTCCGAGGGATGGCGCGCCTATCAACCGCCGCCACCGCCGCGGCAGCAGGGCGTGGCCTGGTTTTGCGATCTGCCCGCAGCCGGCCTGCGCGGGCGAGGCGCCCTCACGTTTCGCGGCCTGCTCAGGAGCGCAAACGTCGCCGGCCCCGGCTTCGCCCATTTCTCCGTCTATCAATTCGCCGCGGATGCATCGCTGCTGGCCTGGCGGGACCTCTGCCAGGTGCGCGGCACCCACGACTGGGAGGAGCACGTCTACACGTTCGATGTGCATCCGCAAGCCGCGACGGTGAGCCTTCGCGCGGGCCTCTACCAATGCCGCGGCGCGGCTTGGTTCGATGCCGTGCGACTCGATGACGCCGCGGGAAGCCCCCTGCTCGAATCCCAGTTCGAGGAGGCGCCGCACCCGGACCGGCGCGACCCGCCCAACTGGTGGCGTTCGGATGCGGAGCGCTGCGCCTGGCGCGCCGACCAGGGGCGGGGCGGCTCGGGCGCCCTCGAAGCCACCCTGGGCTTCGAGCTTCCCCGAATCGAGAGACTCAACACGCGCCACGGTCATCCGGCGGATGGCCTCGATGTCGAACCGACGCAACTGGGCCTCTTCCAGGCCGACTACCCGCTGGCGCGCGCCGTGTCCGTGCGGGCCGCTCGAGGCCAGCCCATCCTGCCCCCAGACCTCGCCGTTTCGGCTCCGATTGAAGGGTGGGCAGCCTGCGGAGTCGTGGGTTGGGACACGGCGCGCTGGACTCCCCTTCTCAATGCCCATGATTCGTACGGGCGATTGCGGGGAGCCGCCGGCGCGCTGTTGCGGCACTACGGCGGCCAGTGGCGCGGCTCGAGTTGGGCGTTCTTCGGGGTCACGAACCTCAACCTCTTCGCCCCGGCCCAGCCGGGCATGTCAAACGCCTTCCTCCGCATCGTCAAATCCCTTGTCGACGATGCATACATCGCCTCGCTGACCACCGACGCCGACTGCTATCGCCAGGGCGAGGAGGTCGGTTTCAACGCGCTGGTGTTCAATGGCGGACGCGCGGCGCGCACCCTGCACGTCGCCGTCGCGATCTGCGCCGGCGAGCCAGCCGAGCCGGCCGCATCTGGCGAAAGCCTGCCCGTATCAGCATCCGACCTCGAGGGGGCGGAAGGAGAACCCGTGGCGACTCTTCGGTTCGACGTGGCCGTCGGGCCCGGCCAGACCAACCTCGTCTCCGGACGCTGGAGGCCCGCCCGGTTCGAGTCGGACTTCTACCGTCTCGTCGCCCACCTGGCCGACGCCACAAACGTTCTCGACCAGATCGCCGGTGGATTCGTCGTTCGGGACGAGAAGACCATCGCGTCCGGTCCCCGCCTGACCTGCCGCGACAACTACCTGCGCTTCGGAGATCGGCCGCTGTTTCAGTTCGGCACCGACGACTGGAGTTACGTCTTCACCACGGCGCGCGAGACGCCGCTGCAATGGCTCGAGGACATGCGCCTGCGCCGTGACCTGGGCGTCACCCTCTACGAGAACCTCCAGTTCGGCCTGCCGCGCTCCGCGACGCACGAGGATCAGTTATTGCGCAAGGTCGACGGTGTGGTGCAACTGGCGCAGGAATACGGGCAGGTCTACTTCGCCGGATTGCTCGTCGGCTACAACGCGGCCGCAAGCGACGCGGACCTCGAGCTCCAGCGCGACTACTGCGCCCGCTTCGCCCGCCGTTACGCGAGCGTCCCGGGACTCATCCACTATCTCAACGGCGATTACCGGTGCGAGCCGGGCGATGCCGTCACCCCGCAATGGAACGACTTTCTGCGAGAGCGCTATGGCGGTGACGACGCCCTCCGCCAAGCCTGGGGAAAGCACGCCCCCGCCCAGCCGCTCGGCGCCATCCCATCCGTGAACTCCTGGGATTGGGATCGGACCTGGGACGACGTCTCGGCGTACGACGAGAACTGTTTTCGGGCCTGGCTGATCCGCCGCTGGAACCGCGAACTGATCGCGGGCATCCGCCAGCACGACACAAACCACCCCACATCGGGCGAGTTCTACCAGTTGCCCCACGGCGGCGTCGACCTTCCGGCGGGCATCGACGGACTCGATCTCGCCAACTTCGGTTTCTTCGACAAACCGGGACTCGATCTGGCCCGGTTCCCGGCCCTCTGCAAGCTCAACGACCAGCGCACCCGCGGCAAATCGGGCGGCCCGGGCGAGTACGGCGTCAAGACGCACCCGGCTTGGGGCGACGGGCGCGACTACGGCTACCACACCGCGCGGACGCCGGAGGAGGCGATCGACCTGTTCCTCGCCATCCCGCACACCGCGCTGGGGCTGGGCGCGTCCCGCATCCACAACTGGTGCTGGAAGGACGATGCCCATCGCGTGTTCCCGTGGGGCATGATCTATCCGT
>DAOOQY010000535.1:0-3975 GCA_035389025.1 Verrucomicrobiota bacterium | reverse complement strand
ACCACAACCACGCTCCTGCAAGAACTGGGAGCAACGAACGATGATGACGCGGCCTGGGCCAGCTTCTCCGGCAGTTTGAACGCCTACGCTGGCCAAACGGTGTACCTTCTGATCGAAGCCGCCGACGCCAGCGGCGCCAGCCTCGTCGAAGCCGCCATTGACGACGTCGTGATCGTTGCTCAGTGAGCTTTGTCTCCCGAGGGAGCCGGGTAGGAACACCCGGCTCCTTCTCGTTCTACTAATGATTTTCTGTCAATGACTTCGCTGACCAGAACCGCCCCGCGGCCTCAATCCCAATGCCCGCCGAAACCAAGCGCCGGTCCGCCTGAGGATGACTGCATCGGGCACTGTTCATCCTTCGTTCAACTCACAACCCCTCAGAATATGAAAACCCAATACGTCCGTTCACGTCAACGCGGGGAAGTGCCGCGACCCCAGTTCCTCTGGCGAGGACTGGCGACCACTTGTGTGCTCGTCGCGGCGCTCGCCGCCAGCTTCGGCACCGTCGCCCGTGCGGCCAACCCGCCGGTCGTCCAAAAGTACTACATCCCGTTCCCCGAGAACGACCTGCTCGCCGCGCTCGTCTATCTGTGGGGGGAAAGGGCCACTCCTAGTATTTACTACCCGGTGGACCCCATGACGACCATCGTGACCATCACTGCTCCGGCCAGCAATACGGTCATCTACTACGACCATTGGGAAGACGGGTATGAAACCGACCTGACCAACCCCCAACAAGCCACCACCCAAATCTGGGGCGATGGCAACCCCGCCAACGGATCGCCCCCCGGGGTTCCGAGCGACATCATTCAGCAAGGCCAGGTGATCACCCTCTACAACCAGCTCACCTCGACCACCCTCCAGGCCGTGATTGATTTCGACGCCCGCGACAAGATCGGCGCGAGCAAAGCCATCGCCGTCACCCGCTCGGGCTGGGCCTCCCAATCGAACACCCTCTGGGCCGGCGCGGTTGAGGTGTTCCACACCGGCATGTGGGGCACCGACTATCGCTCCCCGGTTGGCGAGAACATTCCGCAAGACGTTCAGGACGACCAATTCGATTTCGTCGGGTTCCTCATCAGCGCCGGAGAAGGTGGTGCCACGATCAACATTGACAAGGACAAGAACGGTGTGTTCGAGACGACCGTGACTCTCGCCGAGGGTCAGAGTCACTTCGAGCACGGTGGCATTGTGGAAGCTGGTCCCCACTCGGGCGTCCAACTCGGCGGCCACGTCACCTCGGACAACCCGATCCAAGTCGTTCTTCTCACGGGAGACTACGGCGGCTTCTTCGAAACGCGCGACTCTTCTCTGCTGCCGACCACCAGTTGGACCAGCAGCTATTACACGCCCGTATCCACGCCCGACTCGGTCACCTGGAGGGTGAGTGGAAACAACACCACGTTCACCCCTCGGACCGTCGTCTGGCTGTACAACCCCAACGGGAGTTCAATCACCGTGACTCGGGAATACCGCAACTCTTCGGGCAGCCTCCAAACGGGCACGACGACCATCACGGCGGGGTCTTACGCTCGCATCGTGCTCGATGTCTCTGGCGAGACGCCGAACGACACGGGCTGGCACTTCTACACAACGGGTAGCGGCGGCAATCCCGCCCTGGTGTTCTATGGATGGTCCGCCACCGACGCGGCGACCGACCAAGGGCATACCAACGGGACCAACAACAACAACAACAATACCCCTCCTGACCAAGTCAACCAGGGGTGGGATTGGAGCTTCAGCCTGATCCCTGAGGTCTGGCTCTCACCGCAGGTCATCTGCGGTCTGGGCATCGGCCGCGACCCCACGTCTGCGACGAGCCTGAACGAAAACGGCAATCCGGTCTGGATTTCGACCGTCGGCAACGGCAACATCGCGAGGACCGTCTATGTCGATTATAACGGGAACGGCGTCTGGGACGGTTCCGGCACCGACCCCGGTCTCGACCCCAACGGCTTCGGTTACGACATCAGCTACAGTCTGAAGGAACTCGAACAGAAAAAGGTGTATGACCCGGACGGTGACCAGACCGGTATGCTGATCTACGTGTTGACGGATGGGGTGAAACTGGTCGCCGCGTGGGGACAAGACCCGGTGAATTACGTTTCAGGCGACGACACGGACAACCTCCTCGGGTCCTCTCCGGGAGCACCCGGCTTGGACGTGGGCACGAGTGTTCCGCCACTCCCGATCGCCGATGCCGCCAAAACCGCCTCGGTGGCGGTGGACACCGATGGCGATGGCCAGGCCAGCCCCAACGACACGCTCGAATACGACATTCGAGTCGTAAACACCTATCGCGGCAACTTGCAGGGGCCTTTCGTTGTCCAGGACACCCTCCCGGCCGACACGACCTACGTGGTGGGCAGCACCAAGTACCGTTACTCGACTGGCGGCGGCACAGGCTGGGGCGCATGGACTGAGGTCACGGACGGCGGGACCTTTCCGTTTGCCGGCAGCGGTCTCAGCATCCCGACCGCACTCCCGCCCCGCGAACAGATTCAAATCGTCTTCCGAGCGAGAATTGACGATTACGAGAACCTCGACCCGGGCCGCACCGCTATCGTGAATACCGGCACCGTGGGTTTCACCCCCTACGGCTTCGTGATCCCCCTTAACGCCAGTACCCCCTTGAAGGGCAGCATCGGCGACCGGGTCTGGAACGACGCCAACAATGACCAAGTGCAAGACGCCGGGGAAGTGGGTCTCAACGGAGTTCGGGTTTACGCCGATCTGGACAACGACGGCGTCCATGACGCGGGTGAACCGAGCGCCCTCACCTCCGGCGATGGCGACTACCTGATCACCAATCTGCCCGCCGGCTCTTACACGGTGCGCGTGGATACCAGTACCCTGCCCGCCGGCTATGGGCCAACCTACGACCTGGATGGCATCGCGACCCCCAACGTCGCGAGTGCGGTGGCGCTGGCGGCTGGTCAGGACCGCGCCGACGTTGACTTCGGTTACCGCGCCGGCGCCAGCCTGGGCGATCGGGTCTGGCTGGACCGCAACGGGAACCGCACCCAGGAGGGTGGCGAACCCGGCATTAACGGCGTTCGCGTGTACATCGACCTCAACAACAACGACCTCTACGACGCTGGGGAGCCGAACGAGATCACGGCTGGCGACGGCAATTATACGATCGGCGGACTCGCCGCGGGCACCCCCTACAACGTCCGGGTGGACCTCAACACCTTGCCGGGCGGGCTGACTCAGACCCACGATCTGAACGGCGCCCTGGATCACGAGGCCGCGGCCACGTTGGCGCCGAACGAAAACAAGACCGATGTCGATTTCGGCTACCGCGGCGCCTTCAGCCTCGGCGACCGCGTGTGGAAGGATGACGACGCAGACGGCATCCAGGATACCGTGCAAGTCATCAATGGCCGGCTAGACATGAATGGGAGCAACAGTATCTCCACCAGCGATGATGGCTGGCTCGGATCCATCCAAGTCATCGACGGCTATCTCGACATGGATGGAGACGGCACCACCAACGGCGACAGCGGCGACGACGGGTCCGTGCAGGGGTACCAAGTCATCAATGGCTGGGTCGACATGGACGGGGATGGAACCGGCAACAATGACAGCGGAGATGACGGCCCGCTAGCCCTCGAGGTTGGCATAGCCGACGTCCGGGTGTACATCGACAACGACGGCGACGGAGTTTACGACGCCGGAGAACCTTCGGATGTCACCGACGCTGACGGCATCTATACGATCGGCAACCTGCCGCCCGGCACCTACACGGTGCGGGTGGACCCCGCGAGCCTGGGGACCTCCGGCTACGCGCCGACCTACGACCTGGACGGCATCGGCACGCCGCACGTTGCCGTCGCGACGATCATCAACGCCAACCTCACCACCGTGGACTTCGGCTACCGTGATCGGGCGAGCCTGGGCGACCGTGTCTGGAGCGACGCGAACAACAATGGTCAGCAGGATGGCGGCGAGGTGGGCATCAACGGCGTCCGT
>DAOOQY010000534.1:0-3977 GCA_035389025.1 Verrucomicrobiota bacterium | reverse complement strand
CCCGATCCCCGCCAAGCGCCTGATCGGTTATCTGCCGGAGAATGCCCCCGCATACACCGACATGACAGTCTACGGCTTTCTCAATTTCACGGCGGAGTTGCGCGGGCTCAGTGGCGAGTTCCGCAAGAAGGCCGTGCACCGCGCCGTCGAGATGTGCTTCCTCGACTCGGTGCTCTACCAGAGCGTGGACACGCTCTCGAAAGGGTACCGTCACCGGACCTGCTTCGCCCAATCCATCATCCATGACCCGGACATTCTCATCATGGACGAGCCGACCGACGGCCTGGACCCGAACCAGAAGCACGAGGTGCGCACCCTGATCCGGCGCATGGGCGAGAAGAAGGCGATCGTATTCTCGACCCACATCCTCGAGGAGGTCGACGCCGCGTGCACGCGCGCCATCGTCATCGACCGCGGCAAGATCGTCGCCAACGGCACCCCGCGCGATCTGCGGCAAAAGTCCGACCTCGCCGGCGCGGTGTCACTCCGCGTGGCCGGGGTCACCGGCGCGGTCCTGCGCGAGCGCCTGCAGCAACTGCCCGCGGTCAAGCGCTGCACCATCGTCCGCGAGGAGCCGGGCGCCGCGTGGGCGCGCGCCTACGGGGCCAAAGGGGCGCGCGACAACGAACTGAACCAGAGCCTCTATGAACTGGCGGTGCGCGAGCAGTGGAAGCTGATCGAGTTGAAAGCCGAGGAAGGACGGCTCGACGAAGTCTTCCGGGCCATCACCCTTCCGGACACGCCAGCCACCAGCAAGGAACAAGCCCAATGAGCACAGACGCACTCACGATGAACTCGGCCGCCGGCCTGTCGGACGCCCGCGCGCACCCCAGCGCCGTGCGGCACATCACCACCATCGCCAAACGCGAGCTGACATCGTACTTCGCCTCCCCCGTGGCGTATGTCTTCATCGTGTTCTTCCTGCTTCTTTGCGGGTTTTTCACGTTCATGGTCGGACGGTTCTTCCAACGCGGCGAGGCCTCGCTGATCGCCTTCTTCATATGGCATCCGTGGCTCTACCTGTTTCTGGTGCCCGCGGTGGGGATGCGCACCTGGTCCGAGGAACGGCGCCTGGGGACGATCGAGTTGCTCCTGACCATGCCGATCACGCCTTGGCAGGCCATCGTGGGCAAGTTCGTCGCCTCCTGGCTCTTCCTGGCCATCGCGTTGGCCCTGACCTTTCCGCTGGTCCTGACCGTCGGCTACCTGGGCAGCCCCGACTACGGCGTCGTTGTGTGCGGCTACCTCGGCAGCCTGCTCATGGCGGGCGCCTACCTGGCCATCAGTTGCATGACCTCGGCGCTCACCCGCAACCAGGTCATCAGCTTCATCCTGTCGGTTGTGGCCTGCCTCTTCCTCATCCTGGCCGGCTGGCCGCCCGTGACCGACATGCTCGTGCAATGGGCCCCCAACTGGCTGGTCGAGGGAGTCGCCGCCTTCAGCGTGATGCCCCACTTCGAGAGTTTCCAGCGGGGCGTGATCGACTCGCGCGACCTGGTGTACTTCCTGTCGGTGATCGCGTTCAGCTTGTTCACAACCGGAGTGATCATCCGCAGTCATCGGGCCGGCTGATCCGGCGACCTTCTTTTCCATTCGCAAACGCCGTACTCGCATCATGAACACCAACAAACACAAATGGGAGCCGCTCCTCTACTCCGGCCTGGGCGTGGGCGCGATGTTCCTCATCCTGGTGGCCATCGGCATCATCGCCGGTGCCGCCAAGGTCCGCCTCGATCTGACCGCGGACCGCGTGTACACGCTTTCGGACGGCACCAAGAAGACCCTGGCCAAACTCGACACGCCGGTCACGATCAACTTCTACTGCACCCAGTCCGAAAACCGGATGCCTGTTCAGTTGAAAACGTACGCCACGCGGGTCGAAGACCTCCTGGACGAGTACCGCCAGCGCTCGAACGGCAAGATCGAAATCAAGAAGTTCGATCCCCAGCCCGATTCGGACGCGGAAGACTCGGCCCGGCTCGATGGCGTCGAGGGCCAGAGCATCGGCGAAGGGGGCATCATCGGCCTCGGCGAGAAGGTCTACCTCGGCCTCTCGGTCACGTGTCTCGATCAGAAGGTGGCCCTGCCTTTCCTCGACCCCTCCCGCGAAAGGCTCCTCGAATATGACCTCACTCGATCCGTCGCCCAGGTCGTCAACCCCCAAAAACAGAACCTCGGCGTCATGAGCGGTCTGCCCATCTTCGGCCAGACGATGAATCCGATGATGGCCCAGATGGGCGCAAGCCAGCAGGAACCGTGGATCGTCCTCAACGAACTGAAACGCGACTTCAACGTCAAACAGATCGACATCACCGCGGAGAAGATCGATGACGACATCAACGTCCTCCTTGTCGTCCACCCGTCCAACATCTCCGACAAGGCCCAGTATGCCCTGGATCAGTTCGTCTTGCGCGGCGGCAAACTCATTGCCCTGCTCGATCCGTTGTCGGTGTTCGACTCGCGCAACTCGATGAATCCCCAGAACATGATGCAGCGCGCGGCTGCGGGCGGTTCGGACCTTCCCAAACTCCTCGCCGCCTGGGGCATCAAGTTCGAGGGTGACAAGGTCATCGCGGACAAGAACTACGTCACCATGGTGCGGCGCGGCGCCGGCGGAGCCCCCGCCCCCGAACTGACCTGGCTCTCCCTCACGGCCGACGCGATCGATCAGAACGAGATCGTCACAAGCCAGATCGACAGCCTCCTGCTCGCCGGAGCCGGCATCTTCAGCGGCACGCCAATCGAAGGCCTCAACCAAAAAGTCCTCGTCAAGACCTCCGTCAACTCGGATGGCGTCGATAAAATGATGGCCCAGTTCGGCGCGGACTCGTCGAAGGACTTCAAACCGTCCGGCAAGGAGTCCCCACTGGCCCTCCTGCTGACCGGCAAATTCAAGACGGCCTTTCCCGACGGCCCGCCCGGCGGCGCCGCCGCGGACGCCGCGGGCGATGACAAGGAGAAAGCCGAGGGCGGCGATGCCGCGGACAAGGCCGGCTCTCTCAAGGAATCGCAGAAGGAGGGCGCGGTGCTGCTCGTGGGCGACACCGATTTCATCTACGACCAATTCTGCGTGCAGGTTCAGAATTTCTTCGGCCAGAAGCTCGTCTCGCCCTTCAACGGGAATCTGGGCTTGCTCCAGAACGTGATCGAACAGTTCATGGGCGATGAAAACCTGATCCAGGTCCGCAGCCGGGCGGTGCAGAACCGGCCCTTCACGCGGGTGCGCAAGATTCAGGCCGAAGCCGAAGAGCGCTACACCGAGAAGATCAAGAATCTGCAAAGCGACCTCGAAGAGGCGCAACAGAAGATCAACGAACTCCAGCGCAACAAAGACCAGAACCAACGTTTCATCCTCCCGCCCGAGGTGCAGGCGGAGATCAAACGGTTCCGGGAAAAGGAAGTCCAAACCAAGCGCGACTTGAAGGAAGTCCGCAAGCAGTTGCGCAAGGACATTGACGCGCTCGAGACCCGGTTGAAGTGGTTCAATATTGCCGCCGTGCCGATGCTCGTGACGGTGGCATGGATCGGCTTCGCCGTCGTGAAACGCAAGAAAACCGCTGCCAAATGAATCGCAAACAACTCACCCTCGTCCTGCTCGCGGTGGTGGTGCTGGGCGGCCTCGGACTGTGGCTGCGCAACCGCGACAGAGCCTCCTACAAGACCAGCCAGGGCCAGATGGGCCAGAAAGTCCTCGGCGAGTTCGACCTCAACACCGTGGCTGGCATCAGCGTCAAACACGCCACCAACGAGCTGCGCCTCGTCCAAACAAACGACCTGTGGACCGTCCCGCAGCGCGGCGGCTATCCGGCCAACTTCAGCGAGGTCAGCGAAACCCTCCGCAAGCTCTGGGAACTCAAGGTCGTCCAGCCCATCCGGATCGGCCCATCCCAACTCGGTCGACTCGAATTGACAGCGTCCGAGGATACCAACAGCGCCACGCTCGTCACGCTGATCGACAAGGAAGGCAAGCCCCTGCG
>DAOOQY010000533.1:0-3982 GCA_035389025.1 Verrucomicrobiota bacterium | reverse complement strand
CATCTGGCCCGGTGGCGCTCGCGCCAAAACCGGAAGTAATTTTTGCACAGACCCTCACGTCAGCCTCACACCGCGATTCCAACTGCTCCCGCCCTCCCTGCCCCCCGAGTCCCTCATCACCGGCATCGATTGGGCACCCAGCGAGACAATCGTCCGCCAGGCGTGCGGCAGCGACAACTGGCCCGCTGGTAGACATACAACTCCTCAAAACTGCGGGCCACCTGCCCGCCGCTCACTTTCTCCTCCTTCATACTCTTCACACCTTGACACCCTTCACACCTTCAAACCCTTCACATTGAACTTCGCCATCCGAAGTCGAACGGCGCCATACTCCCTACTTCACACTTTTCACAGACTCGCATACGCACCCCGGTCAGGCAACGAACAGGTTTCTGCCCATTCATCGAGGCGGGGCACTCGAATAGGGTGGTCCGGGCTTCATTGCCTGGCGTCAATGGGGCTCGATTTGTCGCCCTTCCGTGCGCCTTCTCCCTTGACGTGAGGGCCGGCCTCCTTCGGAATCGCCGGCGATTCATATGAAGACTTGTCGCTCCGCGTCAATCCCACGTCACCCGGATGGTGTCGCGCTCCCGCGGGCGCGACGCGGCGGAGCCGGCATTGGCAAGCCCCTTCGGTGTGTTCTGCTGCCACTGCTGCTTGCGCTCGGCCTGGATCGAGGGCCGGTGTGCCGGCCAAGTCCGCCCGTGGACGGCTCCGGCCCGGCCTCGCGCGAGGCGGCGCTCCGATTCGGATCGGAGATCGACATGCCCAACCCGCTGGAGCGTGCGCGGATCGAGCAACGGCTCGAAGCGCAGAGGGCCCGGCGCGCCGACCGCGTGACGCGCGATTCGGAGCCGACGCGCGGCGAGGGGATTGAGTTGTTCGGGAAGAGCGGCGGCGACCGTGTCCTGGTGATTCTGGTCGAGTTTGCGGGCACCAACACCCACACGTGGACGCCCGGCGTTTCGACCTGGGATCCGCTGGGCCTTTGCGACAACAGCGAGTTCGACGGAGTCAACGTGGCCAACAAGGCGGCGTCCCGTTTCTTCGCGGAAAAACATGGCATCGTCGGCCCCACGGACTTCACCTATCAGGGCCCGTTGCACAACCAGATTCCCACGCCGGCAGGCACGAACGATCCGTCCGCGACGATGATTTGGGTGCCCGACTTTTCGACCAGCTACTACAGCAACATCATTTTCGGCAACGGCATCGTGTTCGATTTCGTCCGCCAGGACGGATCGGTTGTGCATGAGGATTTGAGCGGAATGTCGGTTCGCGACTACTACGAGGACCTTTCGGGCGGTGCGTACACAATCTCCGGCACGGTCCTGGGGTGGGTGCAAGTGCCGCACTCGATTTGGCATTACGGAGCCGATGGGCTGCCCGGGGCGAGGTCGTGCTCGCAGCGCCCGGAGCACCATGGAGCGATTCCGGGCGCGGGCGATGTGCGCTCCCTTGTGGTCGACGCTCTGGAAAGCGCCAAAGCCGCTTATCCCGGCTTTGATTGGGCATCCTTCGACCAAAACGGCGACGGCGTCCTCGACCGTCTCTGGATCATCCACGCCGGCATGGGCGAGGAGGATCATCCGCGATCGCTCAACCGGACCGGTTACGGTGAAGGGGGCATCTGGTCGCATTCCTGGACGCTGGCCAAGGCGTATCCGATCGTGCCGGGCGTGTCGGCTCTGTCCTACATCATGATGCCGGAAAACGCGGGCATTGGCGTGCTTGCGCACGAGTTCGCCCACAATCTGGGCGCGATCGATCTCTACACCTACGGCGAAGGCCAGACCTCGGCGGGGTTCTGGACCCTGATGGCCGACAGTTGGGCGGGCTTTCCGCTGGGCTTCAGGCCCGGCGCGCTCGACCCCATGCACCTCGATGAATGGGGCTGGCTGCGTCCGCTCCTGGTGACCAACCCGCGGCAGGTGTATACAGCCAGGATCGGCCAGGCCAGCCGCTTCCCATCCGCGCCCGACCTCGTGCGCGGCGTGAAGATCGAACTGCCGGATATCCCCCTGTCGCCGCCGGTCCAACAGCACGGTCGGCAGCGATACGGGCTCACGCACAACTATTACCTCCAGTGGCGCAACACCAGGACTTCGGGAGGCTACGATGCGGCGCTTGGCGACACGCGTTTCCGCTTTGGCCCGGCGAACACGGGCCTGCTCGTCTGGTACCAAAACGACCGGTACTGGGACAACAGTATTGCGGATTACCTCGACGATCCGCCCTCCTTCGGTCCGAAGGGCAAGCTGCTCGTTGTCGATGCGCATCCGGAGCCGGATCACGATCCCTATTGGCTCGAACGCGGCGTCTCCACCGAACGCGGCATTGTGTTCAGCCGGGGCTCGATGCGCGACGCGCCGTTCAGCCGCTGGCCGACAAAAGCCTACACACTCGAACCGCCGTTCTGCTTCGAGCCCGCCGTCTTCGCCGGGCGGCCCGCGGTGCCGCAGTTCTCCGATGGGCGGGGATACTATCCGGGCATCGAACAGCTTGACGCCAATCTCTGGGGCACACGGCACTGGGATGCGAGCGCGGTTCTGCCGTCGACCGAGCCTTACGGCGTGCTCGGGCCGGGCTGCGCCGCGGGCACACCCCTCCAAACCGTCATCGCGACGCGCTCGTTCGTCGGCACCGACGAGTTGATCGCCTATCGCACGAACCTGTTTGCATCCGGCCTGAGCCTGGCGGGCGGAGACGGCACGCCAGGCAGCGCCGATGGCCACTACGGCTGGAACGTCCGCATCGTCCATCAAACCGACGCATGGGCGGAAATTGTGATCTGGAACGTCCGGCACGGGTCGATCGATGACGACGGCGACGGCATGCCCAATTGGGCGGAAGCGGTCGCCGGAACGAACCCCGCAGATGCGGAGTCCATTCTCCGTGTGAGCCGGGTGAACTGCGCCGCCTCGGGTCGCAGTCTCGAACTCGAATGGCCCAGCGCGACCAACCGCACGTATCGCGTCCTTCGCAGCGATTCCCTGCGGACCGCCTTCACCGTCGTGGGCGCCAGCCTCGCCGCCACGCCGCCGCTCAACACCTTTCACGACCTCAGCCCGGGCTCGCGGCCGGAGGTGTTCTACCGAGTCGAAGTCGAGTAGCAGCGCCCATCGAGAGGCGCGAGCATGCGAGGCGACGCTGGAAGTCCCGCTGTGTGCGGGCAGGCGGCCTGCAGGCTGGCAGGCCGAGTCATCCCGCCGCCAGTGTCGCGAAAACGCCGGTCAGAGTCAGAATGTCCTCGATCTCGACCCATTCATCCGGGGCGTGGAGATTGTCCCCACGCGGGCCGAGCAGGATTGCCGGCATCCGACCGACCGCGCCGTAAATCCCCAGATCGCACGAAAAGGCCGCGCCGCCAATGGTTGGCGTGCGCTTCGAGTAGCGCTCGAACGCCTCGAGTACAGCCTGGACGGCGTCACTCGATACGGGCGTCTCCCAGGGCGCCACGAAATGATAGGTCCGTTCCACTTCCACCTTGAACGGATGCAGAGCGGGGTCGCGATCGGACTCGTCTTTCCAGAACGCGCGGAACTGCCGCCAAAACTCCTTCTCGGTCATGCCGGGGTGGCACCAGACGATCCACGCGATCCTGGCGAGCGACGGCGTGCCCATCTGGGTGAATTCGCCCGGCTTCTCAGTCGTGATGTGCCACGGCAGAACGTTGAGTCGCTTGTCGGGCGCCGTGAAGAGCGGATGCCGATTCTTGGCGCGCCACCGGGTCTGCCACTTCCGAAAGAGTGCGATCGCCCGGGCGGCGCCGTTGAGGGGATTGGCGATCGCCTTGCCCATGTAGGCCATGCCGCCGCGTCCAGAAAGCGTCAGGTCACCCAAAAACGCCCCCAGACACGCCGGGCAAACCTCCATCCGCGTCGGCTCGCTCACCAGCGCAAGATCGGCATTGTATCCGCGCAAGCGGGCGGCGAGCGTCCCGTTGCCGCCGGCGAATTCCTCGTCGACCACGCTTTCGAAC
>DAOOQY010000532.1:1383-3986 GCA_035389025.1 Verrucomicrobiota bacterium | reverse complement strand
TTGATGTCATCTGACCGGTCACCGTCACATTTCACCTGAAATGCGGGCTCTCAGACCCGGACATCTCACCCGGAGGCCGTCCGCAATGCCGCGATCGCCCCGCTGGTGAGATTTCCGGGTTAGGGTGCCAGAATGGTTTTGCAGCCCGGTTGTCGGCGCGGCATTGTCTCATTCGATGCACATGCAACGCAGTCTTCTGACGCTTCTGACGGCAGCGCTCTGTTGCGGAGCGGCCTCGCCCTCGATCGCCCAGGGTCCCGATCCCGCGCCATTCCGCATCGAGACGGTCCGCTCCAGTGCCTCCGGCACCAGCCTGACCTGGTCCGATGCGGGGTCCGCCGCAGACTACAGCGTACAGGTGCGGCAGAGAGTTCCGGACGGCATCTGGATCGTGCCGCGGACTCAGATGCCGTGGCCCATCAGCAGTCGTGAGTGGCTGGATGTGTACAACGCGGGTGCGCCGGCGTTTTTCTATCGGGTTGTGGCTGTCCCGCGCAGCGAGCGCGGCAAGCTGCTTGCCCACACGGAGATTCGATCCCTTGCCGCCTGGTCCATCAATCTGATGCTCGCTGCGTTGGACGTGCCGCTGACGGTTCAGTACGACGTGCGTGTCTACAAGCTGTTGTACGAGACGGTGGATCCCCTGGGTGGACGCACGGTCGCCTCCGGCGCGCTGGCCCTGCCGCAAAACCCCGGCCATGCGCTCCCGCTCTGCAGCTATCAGCACGGGACTATCGCCAAGCGCAGCGAAGCGCCGTCGGCGGCCAATTCGAACGAGCAACTCCTGGGCGTGGTGATGGCTGCCAGCGGTTACGCTACGGTTCTCCCTGACTACCTCGGGCTCGGCGATTCGCTCCTGGCGCATCCGTACCATCACGCAGCCTCGGAAGCGACGGCATCGGTCGACATGCTGCGTGCGGCCCGGGCCTTGTGTTCGAGCCGCAGCGTGGCGCTGAGCGGCCAGCTCTTTCTCATCGGCTACTCACACGGCGGTCATGCCACCATGGCCCTCCATCGCGAACTCGAAGAATATCACGCCGGCGAGTTCAGCCTGACGGCGTCTGCTCCCATGGCGGGGGCCTACGACCTTTCGGGTATCACGACCGACGACGTGCTGGGCGGGCGTCCGATGCCCAACCCTTATTATTTCGCGATGCTGCTATCCTCCTACCAGGCGGTCTACCGGCTTGCGGACTCGCTGGCGGACATCCTTGCTCCGCCGTACGACGCGACCCTCCCGCCACTGCTGGATGGGGAGCACTCGGGCGGCGAGATCAACGCCGCGATGCCGGACGACGTGACGGAGGTCCTCAAGCCCGAATACGTCGCTGCCTTGCGTTCCCAGCCGGACCACCCCCTTCGGCTGGCTTTGCGCGACAACGATCTGTATCGCTGGACGCCCCGGAGTCCGATGCGGATGTACCATTGCCGTGGCGACGGCGACGTTCTCTATGCGAATTCGCAGGTCGCCCATGAGAGTTTCCTGGCGCGGGGTGCCACACAGGTGCAGTTGGTTGACCCGAATCCTTCGGCAGGGCACGGCGACTGTTCGATTCCAAGTCTGATCCTGGCCAAGGAGTGGTTTGACACGCTTCGCCAATAGGCGCCTCGCGTTGTGTGGGGCGTTCAACCTCGCAGTTCTTTGACGAATCGCGCCATTCTCTCCATTGCCACCTCGATGCGGTCCAGTGCCGTTGCGAAGCAGCACCGAAGATACCCCTCGCCGCTCGGACCGAAGGCGCTGCCCGGCACGCAGGCGACCTTCTCCTTCTCGAGCAGGCGCACGGCGAACTCTTTCGAACTCAAGCCGGTCGACCGGATACAGGGGAACGCGTAGAACGAACCTCGCGGGAGATGGCATGTCAGCCCCATCGCGTTCAAAGCGTTGACGATCAGATTGCGCCGCACCCGGTATTCCTCGCGCATCGCGACTGTGTCCGCCTCTCCACATTGGATCGCTTCGAGGGCTGCTTCCTGGCTGACGATGCTGGCGCACAACATCGAGTACTGGTGAATCTTCATCATGGCCTCGATCAACTCGACCGGCCCGCACGCATATCCAATCCGAAAACCGGTCATCGCGTATGCCTTGGAAAAGCCGTGGAGGAAGATGGTTCGCTCCGCCATTCCGGGCAGGGCGGCGATGCTGACGTGCTCTCCCTCGAATGTGAGTTCCGAGTAGATTTCGTCCGTGATCACGAGCAGGTTGTGTCGGCGCGCCAGATCGGCAATTCCATCGAGTTCAGCCCGCGTCATGGTTCCACCCGTAGGATTCGTCGGGAAATTGAGCACCAGGACCTTGCTTCGCGGGGTGAGCGCGCGTTCGATGGCCTCCGCCTTCACGGCGAAGCCGTCCTCCGCGCGGCACGATACGGCGACGGGGATACCGTACGCCAACGTGATGCTTGGCGAGTAGCTGACGTAGCACGGTTCGTGGTAGACGATTTCGTCGCCTGGGTTGGTGAGCGCTCGCAGGGCGATATCGAGCGCTTCGCTCACTCCCACCGTGATCAGTATCTGTCGCCGCGGGTCGTACCGGACGCCGAAACGCGCATCGAGGCTGATCGCGATGGCGTCGCGCAGCCTTGGCAGGCCCAGATTGG
>DAOOQY010000532.1:0-1283 GCA_035389025.1 Verrucomicrobiota bacterium | reverse complement strand
CGCGCATCGAGGCTGATCGCGATGGCGTCGCGCAGCCTTGGCAGGCCCAGATTGGACGTGTAGGTGGTCCGGCCCCGTTCGAGGGCGTAAATGGCGGCCTCCCGGATGTGCCACGGCGTGACGAAATCCGGCTCTCCCACACCGAGGGAAACCACGTCAGGGAGCCCCTGGACGATGTCAAAGAACTCCCGGATGCCCGAGCGCGGAATTGCCCGGACATGGTCGGCCACAAACTCGCTTGAACAAAACGGCGCGCTCATGCAAAGCGCACAAGCAACGGGAAAACCCATTCACAGGAAAGCAAAATCTTTCTGCACACCTTCTTGCGCGAACGGCGCGCAGTGCATCTGGAGGTTGTCGGTATTGCGTCGCCCGGTGAGGGCGCGTTTGGGAGTTTTCGGCTTCGTCGTGGTGAAGACTCCACGAAGCACGCGGGCTATCTGATCGCCAGGAGCGCGGCCATCACACCGAGCGCGATCCCAAACCGCACCGAAATGCGTCCAAACAAGCCGTGTCCGCCCAGCACTCCGACGACGCCCGCCTTGAACACCAGATTCGACATGGACGCGGCCAAGACCAAACGCCAAGCGGTCTCGGGAGGAATCTCTCCGGCGTTGACCATCCGGGCCGTCGAGAGCGTGATTGCGTCCATGTCCGTCAATCCCGACAGAGCGGCCACGACGTAGAGCCCGCGGTCGCCGAACTGGTGCTTGCCGGCGGCGGTGGCCAGGAGGACCAGGGCGAAGAGCGCGCCGAACACGAGGGCGGATTTCAACTCCGAAGGATTGCCGTGTGCGGGCATCTCGAGGGTGTGCCTGGGTGTTCGGAGCCAGAGTAATGCCGAGAGGGCGGTGCCCAGCGCGATCATGATTGTCAGGGGCACAACCGCCGCCTTGAACAGGCATTGACTCACCGCGGCGGCGACCGCCAGCACCCGCACGAAAACAACGGTCGAGGCCAGCATGATCACCAAAGCCGCCGAACCCGTGTTGCCCGGCGTTGTGCCGCTTCGCCGCGCGTAACTGACCGTGGTGGCCGTGCTCGAGATCAATCCGCCCAGCACTCCTGCGAGCACCAGGCCCACCCGGCTCCCGAACAGCTTGTAGAGCATGTAGCCGCCCAGGCTGATGGCCACGATCAACACCACCAGCCACCAGATGTGGCGCGGATTGAGCACCTGAAACGGTCCGTAGGCCTGATCGGGCAGCACCGGGAGAATCACCATCGAGATCAGGACGAATTGCATGATCGCCCGGAAATCGTCCTCCCCGATGCGCCGCGCG
>DAOOQY010000531.1:0-3987 GCA_035389025.1 Verrucomicrobiota bacterium | reverse complement strand
CTCGATTCCCACCCGAGCCGGCCCGCCATCCACAATCAGCGGAATCCGGCCTCCCAGGCTCGAGCGCACGTGCTCGGCACGAGTCGGCGAAAGCGCGGTCGACCGATTCGCGCTGGGAGCCGCCAGTGGGAAACCGCACTCGAGGATCACCGATCGGATGAAGGGGTGCCGAGGACAACGAACACCAACGGTCGCGCCTCCGCCCGTGACAATATCGGGAATGGCGCGGGTCTTGGGCAGGACGAGTGTCAGAGGTCCCGGCCAGAATGCCCGGGCCAGGCGTTGGGCCGCGCGCGGCCAGGTGGCCACACACCGCCGCGCCATCGCCACATTGGCCACATGCACGATGATGGGATTGTGTGCCGGGCGGCCCTTGGCCGCAAAGAGACGGGCCACGGCCTTTGCGTCGTGGGCGTTGGCTGCCAGGCCGTAAACGGTCTCGGTCGGCAAGGCGACGATTTCTCCGGCCCGCAGCAGGGCGCAAGCGCGATCGACCGCAGCGGCGAACAACGCGGGGGTGTGGGCTGCGAGGATCTCGGTGTCATAATGTGATCCTCGACGCCTGCGGAATTCCGGACCTGTCCCCGACGTGTGGCGGTTTCGGGCTGCAACAGGCCCCTCAAGCCGGGTTGTTTTGCGCAAGCCTCTGGGCGGTCTGGTCTTCGGGCCGAGCCGCATGTTTCATGGAGTTGTGACCACCGCGCAGCGGCGCCCCTGGGCGAGGCGTCGAAGGCCCCACATCGAGGTCAAGCCCCCAAGCGTGCGATCGGCTGACACGCCTCGCAGGTCTGCGGCGCAGCCTCGCTAAGGTGTGGGCCAACGGCCATCCACCATGACGCGTCCATTGAACCGGGAGGGGTCAAGCACGACATGCTTGATGCGCTCGCGCTTCCATGTGTAGGTCACGTGGACGAAGCCGTCTTTGGTCAGGATGGCGGCCGGGTACGAGAACTCGCTGTCCGGCTCGTTTTCGAGTTCGCACACGGCTTCCCACATCTTGCCGTCGGTCGAGATGGCGGCGTTCAGGACGCCCCGGCCCTTGTCGGTGTGATTGTAGATCAGGAGTTGGCGCCCGTCATCGAGCGTCACTCCGTCAATTGCGCTGTTGGGGTTCGGCAGCGGAGTGCGGTCCATCGGACTCCAGGATTGGCCGTTGTCCTGGGACCAACAGGTCATGACCCGTCCCTGTTTCGACCGGCACATCAACTGGTAGGTGCCGGACCCATGCCTCAGGATGGTCGGTTGAATCACGGCCATCGTGAATGCCGCATTCAGATACGGGCCGCAGGACCAGATGCCAAAAGGGTCCTTCGCCCACTCCATGCGGACCCGCCATCCTTTGTCCTCCGAACTGGACCCGCACAGCAATACGCCGTCCGCGATCTCGATCGGTTTGTTCCGAACCGGCCCGACGTAGCCCGCGGGCAGGCGGCTCGCTTTGACCCAGGTCTTGCCGTTGTCAGTGGACATGCGGACCATGCCCCACCAGGTGGAGGGGCTGGGGCCGACCTTGTAAAAGAGCAGCAACTGGCCGTTCTTGCGCAGGAACAGGACAGGATTCCAGCACGGGTAGCGGCGGAACTCCCGCAGGTCGCTGCCATTGGCGACTTCCTCGGGCGCCGACCATCCCGTTCCACCTTCGTTGCGTGAGAGCCAGATGCTCACGTCGGGCGCCCCCTCTTCGCTCCCGCCAAACCAGGCTGCCACCAAGCCGTCGGGTGTCTCGACAATCGTCGAGGCATGACTGCTGGCAAAGGGCGGATTCGGCACGATGATCTCCGAATGGACAATCGCAGGATCCCCCGCGGCAAACGCCTGCTGACCCATGACCGCCAATCCGACCAAGACTCCCGCGGCCAATCCGGCTGAGACGCATCGATTGAGAAATGAAGACGAGTTCATGTCATGACAAATTATCGGCCACCGACTGCGTGTATTGTTAGACGCGGCCCGAGACCTTTTCAATGCCTAAACACAATCTCCTCGTCATAATCTCATTGCTCTCTCAGATGCGGCGCCCTGAATCCAAACCCGGTTCAAGGTTCCCGTGCCGACTCCGCACGCCTCGCCCCCAATGCGTGCCAGCGGGTCGGATCAGAAGAACCCAAGCGAGATGGCGTTCATGAGCCCGCCGGCCACGCGGGCGTGGTCGACGATCCCGGTCAATCGATCGCCAAGATCCTTGACCTTTAGAAGGTCCAACGGATCTGCCGGACGCTCATACGCGCGGTTGACGGTCTCCTGGATCAGGGCTTCGGCGCGGTCAGCGACTGTCTGCAGCCTGGGATAGAGCAGCTTCACACGGTCGAGGCTTTCGAACCCGCGCAGTTGCCGGACGGTGTCGAGCAGAATCTCGGTCAACTCCTCGATCCAGTTCAGGGCCGGGGCGAAATCGTTGGCGGCCAGGCTGCCGGCGGCCAGGCCAAATCGTTCGGTGAAACGCTTTGCGGCCAGGGGGATTGCGGCGATCGCCTGCGAGAGGGCCTCGATGTCCGGCTTGGGCAGGCTTGTGAGAGTGGCCTGGATCAAGTGGGCCCTGATCTCGGAGGCGATCTTGTCGCTGAACTCGAGGGGTTGGACCATGATGGCTGGCGATCTGCCGCCTTCGTCGAGGAACTGGGCGAGGCGACGCACGCTGTCGTGAGCCTGGCCAGCTTCGGCCTCGAGCAAGTCGTAGAGGCGGCTATCGACCAATTCGGGAACGGGGTGCATACGGTCTGAATGTGGTCCTGACGCGAGGGTCGCGCAAGCCCCGGCCCGAATGTTGCCAAATCGTAACACAGGCTCCACGTGGCGGTAACGTTCCGAGCCGAAGCTGACTGCGATGCAAACAGGCATACGTAATCACTCTCCGGTGATCGGGTGTCGTCCTGGCGCCGGGCCGGCCATGACAGAACTGCCGGCAGACCTGCGGCTTCGGGTGGGTGACTGGGGTCTGGTGACGATGGCATTGGACTCTGTCCAAGCGGAGTGGCCGGGGGCCGGAGGCGCTCAGGCAGGGTGCGCAGATCGTCTCTGCAAGCCGATGATGCTCACCCTGTTGACGTACTGCTACGCGGCGGGCATCTACGCCTCCGAGGACATCGAGTTGGCGCCCGCTCACAGCCCGCAGATTCGTTACATCTGCGCCGGCCGGTATCCGGAGGCGGACACACTCCGTCAGTTTCGGCGCGCGAACCGCGCACAGATCGAACGCTGTCTTGCTCGAGTTCTGGGTGAGGTTTGGAGGCGCGCGATCGGCGAGACAGAGTGTGTGCCGGAGCCGAGGCGCCCGTTGGAAGCGCCTGTGCGGGGCTCGATTCAGCAACTGGCCGGGCACAAGCTCCAGTTGGCTGTTCTCATGGATACGGCGGGCGACGACTGATTAGCGAGGCTGCGCCTCAGACGATCTGAAATCTCAAATTTGAAATCTCAGATTTCAGATACTCTCTTCCGCGCCTCGCTCAGTAGAATCCTTGACCCCTTCAACGCAGCACAACAACTTGACTTGTTTACAACAAGTCTCACCGGTCAAGGCTAGCCCGGAGCCGGCGAGCGATCCGGGCCATGTGTTGCCGGCGATTCGGGCGCACGATCAAAGACGGCCACATAGGCGCCGTCGACACCGTCGCGAAACGGGAGGAGTTCGCGCTGGGTCTGGAGACGCAGTTCGGAACGGCGGCTCAGGAGGGCACGGGCAACCTGTTGATTCTCCTCGGGTTCGAGGCTGCAAGTGCTGTAGACGAGGCGGCCTCCCGGTTTCAATCGGGCTGCCACGCGGTCCAGCACATCGCATTGCTCCGCCTTCAAGCGCGGGATCGCCTCAGACCGGATGCGCCAACGGAGATCGATGCGTCGCCGCATGACGCCGGTGTTGGAGCAGGGGGCATCGACCAGGATGCGATCGAAATCGGCGGACAGCGGATCGGTTGTCAGGCAAGTCTGGACGCATGTGATCCCCAGTCGCCTGCAGTTGTCGTGCAGGAGCCCGAGCCGAGCGGCGGAGGC
>DAOOQY010000530.1:0-4005 GCA_035389025.1 Verrucomicrobiota bacterium | reverse complement strand
ACCCGCGCGACCCCGAGATCGCCCAGGCCCTCAAAGACATGTCGGCCAGCCGCACCATGACCGAAGGCGGTTACGAGGGCTTGGCCGACGGCAAGGGTTCCTACCGCGACATCCTCCGCAACGAGGAGGAGGCCGTGACGCTCGAACAGGAGAAGCGGGAGCACAAGACCGAAGACGTCACGCTCCGGCTTCTGGCCGAATACGAGGCCCGCCTGGCCGCCGAACCGGACAATCTCCGGCTCGTGCGCTCGATCGCCGAGCTTTACGCTGAAAAGAAGGATTACGACAAGGCGCTCGAATACTACAAGCGCCTGACCGGCAGCGAGGCGGGGGATCCGGTCGTGGACCGCACAATCGCGGACCTCACGGTCAAGCGCTTCAGTCAGGCGCTCGCCGGCCTCGATCCCACCGCGCCGGACCATGCCGAGCAGGCAGCCAAACTCAACGCCGAGAAGCAGGCCTTCATGCTGGATGCCTGCAAACAGAGGGTGGACCGCTATCCCAACGACCTCCAACTGCGCTTCGAACTGGCTCAGCTCTACTTCGAAGCCGGACGCATCAGCGAGGCCATCCAGGAGTTTCAGAAATCCCAGAACAACCCCCACAAACGCATCCAGTCTCTCTTCTATCTCGGCCAGTGCTTCTCCCGCCGCGGCATGAACGATCTGGCCGCGCGCACCTTCCAGAACGCGATCAAGGAGAAGGCGGTGTTCGACGACGAGAAGAAGGAGTTGATCTATGCGCTCGGTTGCGCTCTCGAGAAGATGGGCAAACGCAACGAGGCCATCGAGCAGTTCAAGCTCATCTACGAAAGCGACATCGCCTACCGCGACGTCGCCGCCAAAGTCGACGCTTACTACGCCTCACAGGACTCGTAGGGGTCAGCGTAGGGGTCAGTCCCGGAATTCAGGAAGACAATCGGATACCCCTCAGCCGTCTGGCGCCTCTCGATGCCGGCGCGACCGGCGGCGCCCCTCGTCCGCAGGCGCCATCATTCTTGAGCAGACGGCGGGTCGGCGGCATCGCCGAGGCCGTTGATTCCTAAATTCCGGGACCGACCCCTTTACGCCCCCCTCTGACCTTTGCGCCGAAACCACCTCGCCGCGCCGAGCGCTCCGAGACCGACAAACAAGAGCGCCGTGGTCGTCGGCTCGGGCACCACGATCCCCTCCTGGAACCAGAAGTCCCATTGAGGCCGCGCCGTGCCTCCTGAATAACCCATGCCGCCTGGGTATCCAAGACGGGAATCTGAGGCCCAGAAGACTTCTTGCTCACCTTGCCGGTTCGCGTTGATGAAGTAAGTGGTCCCAGGCGTCAGCGGCACCGGCGTCTGAAAACGAAACACCACATAGCCGTCGAAACCATCTGGTATTGTCTCCAACTCGGTCATGGCGAGTTGTCTGCCAGAAGGCCAAGCCGACCAGAGACGGACATCGACGTACGCAGGGAGACCAGGGCCTCCAACGGCCGTCGCCAGTTTCAGTCGCACGAAGTCGATGGAGGAGAACGCCGGGGTAAACGACTGCAGCATGCGGGTGCCCAAGCCAAGCGGCGATCCGCTCTCCGTGGGACTGCTTTCGTCCGCGGATTGCTGGTCGATAAGGAAGTAATCCTGTGAACGTGCGGCGAGCGTCAGGGCAGCCACCGCTACTAGAACGAGAGCTGATCGGATTCTCATGGCCTATGGGGGTAGCGCCGGCAGGCTGATGGGGGCAAAGCAGACGTGTTCGAAGACGCCGGTCCCAAACCCAACCGGGTGGAAGATCGTCTTCCTTAAGAAGGTGGCCGTCGTCGCATCCCAG
The DNA here is from genome assembly GCA_035389025.1 of Verrucomicrobiota bacterium. Taxonomy (GTDB): domain Bacteria; phylum Verrucomicrobiota; class Verrucomicrobiia; order Limisphaerales; family J093; genus MWFF01. The sequence goes on along the minus strand of DAOOQY010000530.1, from coordinate 2,203 downwards.
TGGAGAACGACCAACTTCGCTCCACCGACCACTTCACCCGCATCGGTGACAAGGAGGTCGCCGCCGCAGCCGGCAAGGGCCTCTTTCGGGAGCCGGTAGATACAATCATCCAGCGTCGCCGAGCAGTAGAGGTCCTGGGAGCAGTTCCCGTTGGCGTCTGAAGGAATGATGTCCAAATCCTCCGGATAGACTATTTCCACTGGGAAAGCAGCGACACTGTGGTTGACGTCTATCGCATAGAGAAGCGGTAGCGCCGTCCATTTGGAACTAGTGATGATCCTCCCTGCCAGTGGCCCGTACTTCTGAGTCTCATTAGGAAGGGTGACCACGCCTTCCAAACTGGGACCACCGGCGATCGCGGCAAAAAGCGTCCTGTTGCCCGATGCGCCGCCAGGCGCTGCCTTGACACGCCACACGCTGCCGCCTCGCTGTTCTCCATCAGTTCCATCACCCGTGACGACGAGCAAGTCGTGCTCAAAGATGCCGGTTTGGTCAAGGTAGAGAGCGCCGGTGACCGGACGTGTCTCCTGGTCGGTGGCATTGGTCAGTGTCGCCCACGACAGGTTGGTCGTGGCACCGTCACGGGCCACCCAGCCAATCCGAGTGTAATTGTGCCCGGTGTCCGGCCCAATCCCGAAATACATGTCCCCGGCGACGAAGTTGCTCACGGTAGTCTTGACGGTGGCAAAGTGCAGCTCGGGACACACGTCGCTGCCCAAACCCTGGATGCCCGTCCAAGGCGTTCCGCTACCGTTGGCCATGATGTTGGTGAAATTCCTCGGGACCCCGCCACTCCCCCAGCAGTACGAGATAATGAGCGAATTGGTGTAGGGGTTATGCTCCACGCTGACGGGTCCGGAACACTCCACCACCTTGGTGAACTGCTGCGTCACACTGGCGGTGTCGAAAACCCAGACCGTGTCAGTCGTCCGGACCGGGTCAAGGAAGTAGCTGTTGGTCGCTCGGAGCGTCAGCGTCACGGTCTCGTCCCACTCGATCGCGGAGTCCTGGTAAGGGGCGACCTCGATGTGGACGAACATGTCATCCTGCGGGATGGTAATCGCACCGGAGAGCGCAGCGTAATCCACCCCGTTCGAGGCCGTGCCGCCGATTGCGTAACAGACCGTCAGTGCGGGGAGTGATACGCCATCCGGAACGGACCGGCTCACCTGGAACCAGCCGGACTGGTTGCCCGGTCCAGGAGGCTCGACGGCATCGTATATTCGCTCCAGCGACACAATTGCGTTCGTGTTGGCGAGTTCGACGGCTTCGAAGAACTTCATCGGCAGCGTGGTCGGCACCGCGAATGTCTTCACCCCTTCCGATGGACCGGTGAACAGGAACTCCGAATTCCAGTAGGAATCGCTTAGGTTCGTCTTGCTCAGGACCAGATGCTGGTGGCCGTACACGCAGTTGGTCACGGTCAACGTGGCGAAGGTGTTCGTCGGTTCCTTGGCGATGAGCACGGAGAGAGGTGAACCGCCAAGGAGCAGGGTCCGCTGGCTGGGCCCCGGGAGCAGAGCCGTTTCCGCCGCCAGGGCCTCAGCCCGCGCCTGCGCCTCGATCGCGAGCTGGTCGTAATCCACGGCGCGATCATCGTAGATCCAGAAGTTTTCCCCCATCCAGTAAACGGGCAACTCCGGAAACGGATTCACGGGGAAAGGCGGATACTTGGGACGCTGAAGCGAATAGAACGAAGGCGCCGGTTCGCTGAGTCTCGTCTCGTTGGGGGCAGGCGCTGGCTGGATCGGGCTCAAGGGAGACGGGCCGTCCGAGGAACTGGCCAGCGTCGCGACCCCGACAGGTCCGGTGGCATCAGCCGCCACGTCGCTCGCAACCTGTGCCTTCGGGCTGCTGACCCACAGCAAAGCAAGCCCCAGCAGGCCCAAACGCAGGCTCCAGTTCGGTTCAGGGCGGCCGGGCCGCCTGAATAGCTTGCGATACGCACCGTTCTCTCGCGGTGCAGACCCCTCTGACATGTTGTCCTCCTTCGGAAGCGCTCGCTGTTCGACCCGCGCCAGTCTCTTTTCTCTCCTTCTTTCGGTCCGGTTGATGGGAATTGTTGATAGGAATCAGCCTTTTAGCGTTGTGGGAACATACGCGCACGGCTGGGGCTGTCAAGCGAGACGGGGCGGTTGCCTCTGACGACCAGGGCTGCTCTAAAGTCGGACGGGACGGGTGAGTAGGCGAATGACCTGTCCCG
>DAOOQY010000529.1:0-4012 GCA_035389025.1 Verrucomicrobiota bacterium | reverse complement strand
GGTGGCATTTTGGCTCTTCGTTGTTCCGGAGTACGCCCGTCCTCGGGCGCAGCAGCGCACGAGCGGACGGACGCGTTCATTCGTGCGCCGCTGTGGCCAGGGACGGCCGTACTCCGGGCTTGTCTCCCGCCTCGGACTGGAGTTTCCTTGTCGACCATGCAGCCCAAGCGACTGCCCAGCCCGCCCTACAATCCGGGAGTGCGCGATTTGGTCGCGGGCAAGCGTGCGTGGTCGCCTCCGCTTGCCAAGGACGACATCGACCGCGGGTTTCTGGGCTGGCACGAGAACGGTTACTTGCCGCATCGCGACGAGCCGGGATTGACCCAGTTCGTCACTTTCCGCCTGGGCGACGCGTTTCCGACGGAACTGCGCTCCGAGTGGGAAGGGTTGTTGAAAATCGAGGACGATCGCGAGCGGCGCATTGAAGTCGAGGCGTACTTGGATCGCGGGCGTGGCGAGTGTCATCTTCGGCGTCCGGACGTCGCGGCCTTGGTTGAGAACTCGCTGTTGTTCCGTCACGAAGTCCAATACGAGCTTCGCGCCTGGGTGATCATGCCCAACCACGTCCATCTGCTGTTCCTGGTGCAGGACGTGCCGATGGCGGAACTCATGGGCGCTTGGAAGGGATTCACGGCGAAGGAGGCCAACAAGATTCTCGGTCGCAAAGGAAAACTGTGGCAGGACGGGTATTGGGACACCTACATGCGGGACGCTGAACACGAAAGGCGCGCGCGACGCTATATCGAGGACAATCCGACCAAAGCGAAACTCGTGGCTTCGGCCAAGGAGTGGCAGTTTGGCAGCGCCCGTTTCCGGGATGCTTACGAGCGGCTTTGTCTGGCGAAGCGTTGACGCAGTGTGCCCGTCCCTGGGCACGGGGAGGTGCGGAGCGGGAGAGGCGTGGGAGGAATCCGACGCGCGGGTGTGTTTGGGTGTTGCCGTGCCCGGGAGCGTGCCCGTCTCCGGGCACAGGGGGGTGCGTTGTGAGAGAGGGGCGCGGCAGGAGAAGAACCCGACACTCTCGATCTTGCGTGAGTTGCTGCGCCCGAGGACGGGCGCACCCCGACACTGGCGGTTCGTGCTGGTTTGCCGGGCTTCGTGAGAGGCTATTGGATGTTGCCCACGATGTCCGCGACGCGTTGTTCCACATTGGAGATGTCCGCGACGCGTTGTTCGGGCGGCAGGTGCGTGACGTCTTCCTTGGCGCGCGGATTTGCCTTTCTGACGCGCATAGCAGTCATCCTGCGAAGTCTGACCGCCCTGTGCACCGACGGGGTGTGAAATATGCGGGTCAGGGGCCGTCGGTCACGGCCGCGCCACCACGGTTTGATTCATGGCGGGGGCAGTAACGGGCCAGCGGAGGGTTTGGGCGTCGGCGGTCGACGCCTCGATGTAGTATTCGAAGTCGTCCGTCGCGACCGGTAATCTCGCCTGCCAAACGCCGCGGACGAGGTGCGCGGCCGGCACGGTCCGCCACGTGCCGCGCCCCAGCAGACGCAGTTGCACGCGGACCGATGGGACCGGTTGCCGGTCGAGCGCGATGATTTTCAGCGTCAGGGACTCACCCAGGTTCACCACGCTGCGGACGGTGGGAACGATGAGGCGCGGTTCGCCCGCGTAGGTCTTGGGCCACGGGGTTTTGGCCTGGGCGGCCACAGCCAGGCCCCAGCCGGGATGGTTTTCGAGGTTCACGACCATGGCCAGACCGCCCGGCGTATTCACGGTGGCCAACAAATGACGGTAAACCTCGGCGAAGAGGCGTGTGAGTTCGTCGGGCTCGGGCCGGGCCAGTGCGCAACGCAATTGCGCCAGGGACCGAAGATACTTGAACGCGCTCAGCCAGTAATCAAAACGCTCGATGTTGCCCGCGCCGCGGACGCGCGGCCTCAGTTGCTCGATCTCGTCCACGAACGCGAACTGCGGCGCCACCTCGTTCCAGGGTGTTTTGACCGGGGTCAGGCTGCCGGAGGGGCAGCCGCCATCGGTGACTCGCGGCACGCGGCCGTCGAGCGCGGCGAACACCCGGCCGGCCTCCGCCAGGCCGAAATTGGCCTGGGCCCAATCGGTGTAGAAATCATCGCAGGGCAGCCCGCGCGCGGGCCCCGTGTCGGCCTCCCAGTCGCGATAGGCCGGGCCGCCGCAGTTGATTTTGGCGGTGAAAGCGGGGTTTTCAACGGCCACGGCCGAGAGGCAGGGCAAGGATTTGCGGGGGACCAGTTCAATCGTGAGCGTGCCGTTGGTGACCGCGACATCCGGCCACGTGAAATCGAGGGCCGCGAACGCGCCGACCCGGGCGAAAACGTCGAGGTTGGTCAGGACGGTGGCCCCTTGCACGCGCACATCGCAGATGCGTTCGCCGGCAGATTTGAAGTGCGGTTCGCAGAACTTGAGGGTGACGCGGTAGGAGCCATTGGGCGCCGTCAATAGGATCGTGCCCAGATCATAACGGCAAGTGCGGTAGAGTGGCGTGTCGGCCGCGCCCGCGATGGCGGCGTCCGCGTACTGGGCAACCTGGCCCGGCACGGTCCACCGGCGAACCGGTGCGGGCTGTTTCCAGCTTTGGTCCCAGGCGGCTTGGGCGAGGGCGGCCACGTTGGGCGAGAGCATGTCCGTGCGCCAGTGCAGCCCCATCAGGCCGGTGCAGCCGTAGGCCAGGGCGTCAACGGCGTCACGGCGCATGCGGCCCGCCTCGAGTTGGACGGCGGCCAGTCCCTCGCGATTGTCGCTCTCGAGCCACGGGATCGCCCAGGTTTCGCGGCCGACGATGCGCCCGAAGGCGGGGTCGACCTCGGTCGCTCCCGTGTTGCGGTTGATGGCGCTCATGGGCACCTGCTTGGGCAGGTCGCGGTCGAACGCGGCGCGATCATGCACCGGTCCGAGCACCCAACCCGCCGTGGCGAGCTGGAAGGGGGCGTTGACGCGCTGCAAGGCATCCAGAGCCAACTGGATGTCCGCCACCGTATTCGAGTATTGCGCGGGCTGGTTGCCTTCCCAGGTCCAGCCTTCCGGGGTCCAGATCCAATAATAATCCAGCGGATGACTGGCCATGATCCGGCGGAACGTGCCTTCGTAGACGGTCTGTTTGGCCGCCGGCGAGCCGGGGTCCTGGCCTGCCGCGCGGAGCCGTTCGCTCACGGCCTTGGGCAGGGTGAGCGGCGCTTCGGTGCCCACACAGGTTTTGACGCCCAACTGGCGCGCGAACGTGAACGCGTCGCGAAATTGCGCGGCCATCCGATTGAACACGTCATTGCAGTCCTCGGGCGTGGCGGGCAGGGGACAATACCCCGCCAGGACTTCCGGCGCCCAGGCTTCGTCGTCGAACAATTCCGCGCCTCCGAAACTGTAATCGCCGGTTTTCTTCGGGCGATAATCGCCCCAGCCCGGAGTGAGCAGGGTATTGAAGTAGCGCGAGACGTAGCTTTGGCGCACCCGCCCCGCCGCGTCGAAATCGCCGCCCACGCCGTGCCACACGGTCGGTTCCGCGTAAGGCAATCCTTCGGGGTAACAATGCACGCCGAGGAAGTTCATGCGCAGCTTGGCGAGTTGAGTGAAGAGGGCTTTGTAGTCATCCGCCCCCCAGGCATCGAAGCCGAACGGATGCGATCCCCACGGATTCACACCGCGCAGGGCGAACAACGGTTTGCCGGTTTCGTGGACGATCGGCCATTCCCGCAGCCGCTCATCGGGCAGAACATCGCCATGAAGATAGAACCGCGCGCCCAACCGCTCCGCGTAACGATACGCGCCGTAGAGAGTCCCGAGGTCATCACCCCCCAGCACCAGCACGCGCGGGCCGTCGCGGTGCGGGATGGACTTGAGCAGGAACTGCTGGGGCTGCAGCGCCTGGGCTTCCCGGGTGGTGGCGGGGTCCAGGAAGGGGGCAGCCGGGGAACCGTTTTTGGCGCCGACGACGATGGCTGGCCCGTCGGTGGGCGTTGTGTCGCTCAACTCCCAGCGTTCGCCGGTGCGCAAGTAAAGGTAGCGGCGGATTTCACGGGCGGCCAGGTGTTGC
>DAOOQY010000528.1:0-4013 GCA_035389025.1 Verrucomicrobiota bacterium | reverse complement strand
GGTGCAGGCGCATCCGCACCGCGGCATTGAGTCCGTCCACGCCTTTGCCGCGAGCCGCTTTGCCATCAAAGCCCAGATCGGCCCAAAACAACTCGCCGTCCACCGGCACGAACGCGCTTTCGCGGGTCATGTAGTCGAACTCTGCATTGCCAGGCTGACCGAAGTGTGGCGGTTCCGGCCACGTCCCCCCGTCGGAAGGACCGGCCAGGAAGCCGTCGTCGTGGAAGCCGATCCGCGCCGCGGGCGCGTTGGTGAAGGCATTCTGCGGGCCGACCTCCACGAATGCAGCCAGCGCCGGCTGTTGCAGCGCCAGCCGTTTGTACTTCGGGACCCGCACTTGCAGCATCCGCCCCTCCGGCAGGGCCTCCAACAGCCGTTTGATGATAGCAGCGCGCGCCGCATAGTCGTCCTGGGCGATCCGGGCGGCGCTGTGCCACTCGCCCCAGGCGCCAATGAAACCGGCCTGGAGCACGTAGATCACATCGACGTTCCTGCGTAACACCGGCTGGAGTTGGTCGATGTGCCGCAGAATCCAGGCCGGCGTCGGGCCTTCCTTGAGCCCCATGTCGCGTTCGTAGGCGAACCGCAGCACGGCCTTCAAACCACGATGCCGGAGGTTGTCGAGGCTCTCCTGCAGCAGGGCCAGCTTCTCGTTCGAAATCGGCTTGTCCGCGAACTCGGTGAGGTAACAGTAGGCTTGGACCAGTGTCAGCCCGAATGGCTCGAAGCGCCCGGCGTCCAGCATCCACCAGTCCTCCCCATAAACCGGCGGCACTCGACCGGAGAGGTGATGGGCCGGCCCGAAAGTCTTCCGTGGCGGTTCGGCGATGACGGTTTCGATTCGCCAGCCACGCTCCGGATTGCGCAGCCCGACCCGCCCTCCCGGATCGGTCGGGCGGAGCCCATGAAAGGTGAGGAGGCGCGTTGGTGCGTCCTCGGCGCCATCATTGGCCCAGGTCGTGCCGGCCGAGCCGAGCGCGACCGACCCGACGATGCCGGCGGAGGTCCCCAGAAACTCGCGTCGTGTGGTCTTCATGTTTGTGGGAAAGGAGCCTAACACGCGCCGGTTCCAGGTGCGAGCGCATCAGCTCCACGCCGCATCGCGGGGCGGGCTAACGCTGGCAGCTCCGTGCTGCCCGGTCTGGGGAAACCGGATATGAGACCCCGCGAAGACGCCCGACATTCTCGGCGTGCCCCCCAGAGTCGAGCGCTGAGTTTCCTGCAAGATGCTTGCTGTCATCTACAGACAATTCCAGGGACCGCTGGAGCTCCGCCTCAGTCATGTTCAGTGGTGAAACCGAGCCATGCGTTGGTGCGACTGTCCCTCACTCACCTTGTGTCAGGAAGCCCCTGGCAGGCACGACCCGAGCGTCCGGCAGCCGGTGGTCAACGCCGCCGAAGTTGACGGTGATCCGCACGCCATTGCCGAACACGGTTTGTTGGACGCTCCGATCCGGCGTCAGGAATCGGTGGTCGGTCATTTCCTGATACCCCACCTGCCGGACGTGGGGGCAGGTGTTGCGGTAGCTTTGGACGAAGCGGAGTCGATTCTCTTCCCAGAGGCGGCGGTTGAACATGAACATCGGCGGCGTGCCGTAGAGCACGTTGAACAGATCACGCTTGTCCCAAAGGGCCGGCAGTTTGTTATTGTAGTCGCCCCAGTACCACTGCGCCACGACACAGTCGTGATAGACCAACTCCCACAGCGGCAGCCGGTAATCGTGGCCGAGCTGGAACTTGGCAACCGCCTCGGGCACGTCAGTCCATATTTCACTCATCCGCCGGCCTGCGTCGGGCACGCGATACGGCCCAAGGCTCAGCATGCCTTCGAAGTAGTGCACGAACGGCACGGCGGCGTCGTGACCCGTTTCGCAACCCGTGACGAGGCGGTTCTCGTCGCAGACGTATCGGAGCAATTCCATCTTCCATCGCCGGCTTTCGGTGCGGGTCATCGGATGGTTCGGGTCGTAGCACTCGTGCCAGGGGGCCGCCGTGGTGGTGTCAATGAACCGGCACCGATAGGGATGCGCGGCGAGGTCGGCGGGGATTCGTTCGCGGGCGTAAGGCAGTGCCTGGCGATCACAGATCACACCGCAAGGAATCATGCCGCCATCCTTAGCCTCGACGGCCCAACCCTTCGCCCAGTTGCCGCGGCGGTCTCTGAGGATGTCATGGGGCCATGCGTTGGTGGTCCAATCGGGATGGACCCACTGGAGGCGCGCGAAGTTGGTCGGCGCCATGACGTCCTGGTAGATGTCATACCGGCTGGTCAACACCCCCAGGTCGTTCAGGGCGCGAACGTTGTCGGGCGACTGCTGATTACTCCAGAGAATGCGCTCGATTCCGGCCGCTTGGAGTTCCCGGACGAGCGAGACAGCGTTGCGGTCCCAGCACCACACATTCACCGCGCCGATCAGCCGGTCCACGTCCGGATTGGACTGGCGTTTTTCGGCGAGGGTTTTGAACTGGCCTATCTGTTGGGCATAGGCGCGGTATCGCTTCGCCATCCCCACGTGACCGCCTCGGGAGAAGAACACATGCCGCAGTCTCCGCACGTAGCCAAACTGACCGCGCTGTGCATCCCACTCCGGGACAACCAGCAGCCGGCCATCGACGCGCTCCACGCGGATCGAGGCATCGTCGGGAGTTTCGATGATGCTCATCTGCCCACGCTCGCCGTCGGTCACGCCGTAGAAGGCCATGCAGATGCCGTGGCCGCCGTAGGCGATGAGATGGATCGGTGGGATCGTCGCGTCGTCCACGGGATAAGCGATCCCTTCGTTCATCGGGATCACGAGGTAATCCCCTGGTTCGCCCTGGAAAGGATGCGGAAACCGCAGGCTTGCGGGCATCGGCCCTCGGGCTGACAACTCCACGACCAGTTCCGGACGGTCCGCGTCGAGTTGCAGCACGGCCTGCACTTCCAGGCCAAGGCCGCCGTGGAACAGATCGCAGCGCAGCCGCCCGGCGCCGTCGGTCGAGGCGCTCTTCACGATACAGTCGCTCGCCAGCGTTTTCTGCGTCCAAGCACGAGCGGTCCGGCGGTCTCGCACCGAGCAGGTGGCATCGCTCGTATTGAAACGGACCTCGATCGCCATGTTGCTGAGCATGAGCGTCGCCGGAACATCCCTGGAGCGGAGCGCATGGAGATTGCCGCGCTCCGAGACTGCGTAATCATCCACCCAGACGGTGGCGGGGCCGTACCCGATCAGGCGCGGTTGCATCTGGCGGACGTTGGCGGAAGCCACGACGCGGGCCTGCAAGTGCTGCCAGTCGGGACCTTCCGACGCCGTGCGCTCGCCGGCGGACCAGGACACGATTTTGCCTTCGGCGTCCCAAGTCGACGCGCACAACGTTGCCGTGCCACTGCCCGCAAGCTTGACCCAGCAGTTCAGTTCGATCAGATCGCCCGGCTGGACCTTGAGGCGGATGGACGGTTCGAGGCTCCAATCCTGCTCGCCGTGGTGTTCGAGACGCAGCGCCGCCAGGCCCGAGTGGACGTTCGTGTTCTCCAGCGCAGACGTCAGGGCGTCTGGGGTGCGCGACCAGAGAAGCCACCCGCTCAAACCCGACTCAAAACCACCGTTGTGGAATTGGCTCTCGCCGGCGATCGCCGCCGCAGCGAGCAAGAACAGCATCGGAAGGACCAGCGGAGTGTTCATGGCGCGAGCATGTCGCAGAGTCGCGCGATGCACCAGCCTGCGGTTCCGCGAGAGAATAGCGGGATCGTTCGTCTGTCTGGCCAGAAGAACCTGGACGTCCTAGCCCGGGCGTGCAGGTGGACCGCCGAGGTCGTCCGCTCGATTCGCTCTGTTCAACGGCACGGACTTGTCCGGATGGAGCGTCAGGTGCCAGCCCCAGGACGCGGGCAAGGAGTCCTGGCGTGTCGATGATGGCACAATACTGTGTGACTCGATGGGGCTCAAGGACTCGACCATGGATCCGGGATTCAAACCTGCACGTTTTCGTTTCACCTACGCCGACGAAGGCGATGGTTGGAACGATCTCACCGT
>DAOOQY010000527.1:0-4023 GCA_035389025.1 Verrucomicrobiota bacterium | reverse complement strand
TGACTCCAGGGCCTGCGCTACCTTGTCGTCCCCGCTTAGCTTGACCCGTATTGACGAGCCGTCCCCCGCCATGTCGAGTGAAGACGGCGTGTGTCGGCGACGGGGCCGTCGCCGCTCCACTTGATGAATTGGCGCTGGCTCATCGCCGCGCCGCAGGTTCCGGTGTTGTGCGGGAGAAACGGGCGACCTACGCTGGGGCCGTGACCATCAAGTGTTTTCTCCCTGCTGTCGTTGTCCTCGGCGTCGTCCGCGGTCTGTGCGCGGCCGAGCCGGGCGCCACCATCGATCTCGCCGGGGCGCCCATCCGCCATGCCCGCGCCGCCACTGACCTCGAACGATTCGCGGCGCGGGAGCTTGCCCGGTATGGGCGCCTGATCACCGGGACCGAGTCGGCGGTCCGGCCGTTGAGCGGGGGCGAGGCGGGCGCGCAGGGCGGCGCAGCGCTCGAAGTGGTGGTTGGAACGAAGAGTTCGCTTCCCGCGCTCGGGGCGCAGATTCCCGATTCGCTCGGCGAGGACGGGTACATCCTGCGTGTCGTGCCGGGGGAACCGGTGCGGCTCCTGGTGGGAGGCGCGACCCCGGAGGGGGTGCAGCGCGGCGCCTACGCGCTGCTCGAGCGGTTGGGCGTCGGCTTCTACCTCGGCGGCGACGCGCTGCCCGAACGCCGCGCGTCGCTGACCCTCCCGGCGGACCTGGACGAGACGGGCCAACCCGTGTTCCGCATCCGGGGCTCGCTTCCCTGGTACAACTTTCTCAACTCGCCGACGACATGGGACCTGGAGGATTTCCAGGTCTTCTTCGATCAGATGGTGAAGATGGGCAACAACTTCGTCGGTTTCCATTCCTACGATTCCGAGCCGTTCGCCGCGCACCCATGGGAAGGGGCGTGGTGCATGGGAGCGCCGGCGGCGACATCGCTCGACTATGGTTGGGGCGCCGTGCGGGGTCTGAAGAGCGACGCTTTCGGATTCGGCACGGGTCGGTATTTCCCCTACGAGGTTTTCGGTTCGCGGTCGTCGGCCCTGGACAAGGAATCTGCGCGTGGCGCGGGCTGGTCACTGTTTCCGCGCCGCACGCGGGCGGACGAAGCGATTCTCCGGGCCCAGGCCGGACTGGCCCAGGGGCTCGAGTACGCGCGTCGTCGGGGTCTCCATGTGTGTGTGGGCTTCGAGTTGACCGGAGATCCGACGGACGCCGAGAGGCGGCGCCAGGCCGAGGCCAGGATTCGGAACCTGCTCGCCACCTACCCGATGGTCGATCACGTGTGGTTCTGGCAATCCGAGGGGCTGGGCGGCGGCACGGCGGTGGCTCCGGTGGATTCGCCGTTGGACTTGATTGTTCAACGGCTGCGCCCGGCGTTCGAATACCTCGACTCGGCGGAGCGGATTGGGGAGGCGGCGCGCGTCGCGGCTTGGGTCGAGTTCGCGCACGGGGTCGCCAAGGGCGTGCGGCCCGATCTGAAGGTGATTGTCAGCGGATGGGGCGGGGATGCCTGGATGCGGTTCAGCGACTTCTACGTGGGGCTGGATCGGGTGCTGCCCATGGACATTGTGTTTGCTGCGCTGGACAACATCGACCCCACCGCCCAACCCCACATCAGCGCGGCCTACGGCAAGCTCGCCCCCGAGCGCGAGAAGTGGCCGATCCCGTGGTTCGAATCGGATGGCGGCGGCTCACGGCGGGACCAGTGGTTTGCGCAGACAAACGTGAAGCCCTTCACCCAGCTTGTCCGGGATGCGCGGGCCAAGGGCTGCCAGGGATTGCTGGCGATTCACTGGCAGACCCGCGGCGTCGAGGAAGTGGCGGCCTACGTGGCCCAGTACGCCTGGAACCCGGCCCTCACCTACGAGGGGTTTTACACCCACTTCGCCCGAAAGTGTTTTGGCGAAGAGCACGGGGCCGAGATGGCGTCGGTGCTCATGCGCTTGGAAAGCCTGGGGCCGCGCTGGACGGGAGCCGCCGGCCAAGTCGAGTGCGGCGGGTTCCAGTGGTTCTCCGACGACCGCCGTCCGCGCGGGGAGAATCTGCAGGCCTTGCAGGAAATCGACATGACGCTCGAGCGGGTGGCGGCGGACTGCGCCCAAGGGCCCGGACTGCGTCACGCTGAAAGGCTGCGGTACCTGCGCTCGAGCGTGGCTTTTGCGCTGCGCTTTGACCGGGCCGCGGTCGAGTTGGCCGAAGGCGGCCGGATCGCGACGCTGGTGCAGGCGGCCGAGAATGCCAGGCAACAGGGAAGGGCGGGCGAAGCGAGGGGCAATGCGCAGCAAGCTCTGGAAGCCCTGTCCGCCAGTCCGCTGGGCGCCGCGATGGAGCACTACGCGGCACGTCTGACAAGCCAGGGCGATTTCGGCAATCTGGCCACGATCAACGTCAAGGCCTACGCCGCCTTTCTCAAACTCTGGGAACGCGCCCAGGCCGCCCTTGGCGAGACCCGTCCTCTGCCCGAGCCATCGCGGAAATCTGACCGCCCCGAGTTGGTCGTCAAGCTGCCCCCGAGCGCCCTGCCAGAAGGCGCGCCGTTCACGGTCCGCGCCGTTGCCTTTAGTCACCGCCCGCTGAGCCAGGTGCGGCTCAGGTTTCGCGCGCCGGGCGAGCCGTGGCAGGAGCGGCCGATGCGGCCGGCGGGGCGTCGCCTGTTCGAGGCGGACCTTCCGTCGGAAGCGCTCGGAGCGGAAGGTGTTGAGTACTGCGTTGAGGCCGTCGACGAGAGCGGAGCCGCCGAGGTCGCGCCGGTGGGGTTCCCCGAGGTCGTCTATTCGGCGAGCGCGCTGCCGTTTCGCGGGCCGGCGGCTTATGGGCCGTGGCTGCATCGAGACTGGGCCTTCGCGCCCTGGCTGCCGCAAGGCTCCACGAACCAACCGACGTTCCTCCGCAGCGTCGTCGTTTCGGCGGTCGAATATGAGCCGTGCGAGTGGCAGGTCAATGTCGCCGAACAGGCACACAGTGACCGCTGCGCCTATCACCTCGGTTCGATCCCCATTTCCGAAACCGCGCCAGCCCTGTCCCTCGCCTCGTGGCAGGCCAGGGATGCGCGCGGCAACGTGTCCGAGGGAAGGGACAGAACCTTCGCGTCGCCGCCGTCACCCGCGCCGCCGCGGCTTCTCGACGCCCAACTGATCGAGCCGTTTCACGTCCGCCTAAGCTGGGAAGGCAAGGCGGGGCGTGACTTCGAGATTCACCGATCCGCGACCGCCGGATTCGCCCCGACGGCGGAGACGCGATTGGCGCGTTGGCCGTGGACGGTTTTCGACGATATCGCGCCGGAGCCGGGCCAGTCGTACGAATACGCCGTCATGACCGTCGATGAAAGCGGCGCGCGCAGTCTGCCGACGCGCAGTGCGTTGCTGCATGTCGCCGATGCCCCGCTGCCGTCGGCACCGTCGAACGTCCAGGCGGAGGGCGGGCTGGGGCGGGTCACACTGCGTTGGGATCGGGTGAGCAGTCCGGCGCGGGGCTATTCGGTGTTTCTCGTCGAACACGGCGCGGAGAAGCGCGTCAGCGGCGAGGTCCCGCTGGGGCGCATGGAATATACGATCGCCACCGAAGACGTCGTGCCGCAACGTTATGTGGTGCGGGCCATGGACCGCGCGAAGCGCTATGGCCCGCCCTCGCCACCGGTCGAGGCCGCGGCGCTGCCGGTGCCGCACGACCCGGTGTTCAGCACCGACTTCAGCAGCCCCGCGGCCGCCACCGGCCAGGAAGGCAGGCTCGCCGGCCCGGCCACCCTGGCGGAGGGTTGTCTCGATACCCGCGGCGGCGGCTGGATCGCTTACCCGCGCGAGGAACTGCTCCAAGCCGGGGCTCCGTTGACGGTCTCGATGCGCGTCAACGTGGACCGCATCGAAGGCATCCCCGTTCTGATTTCCTTCGGGCACTGGGAGGGCCCCGGCTGGTGGATTCAACTGATCGGCGGACAAATCCGGTTCTACCTTCCCGTGCAGAAGATTCTCGATGCGGGGACGCTGCCCACGGGCGGCTGGCATCATCTGGCCGCAACGTATGATGGCGCGACCAGCCGGCTCT
>DAOOQY010000526.1:0-4031 GCA_035389025.1 Verrucomicrobiota bacterium | reverse complement strand
GGCGACCTACGGGGACGGCAACCACCAGGTCTGGGCACCCTACTACACGCTCCACAAAATCCTCGCCGGATGCCTCGACTGTTACGAAGTGGCTCGAAACCAAAAGGCCCTCGAGATCGCGCGAGGGATGGGACTCTGGGTGCAGCAGCGCCTCCAAGCCGTCCCGCCCGCCACACGCATCCGCATGTGGAGTCGCTACATCGCGGGCGAGTATGGCGGGATGAACGAAGTCATGGCCCGCCTCTTCCGCCTGACCGGAGACGCGCGCTTCGCCGAATGCGCCCGGCTGTTCGACAACAGCAACTTCTTCTTTGGCGACGCCGACCACACCCACGGGCTGGCCCGCAACGTGGATACGCTGCGCGGACGCCACGCCAACCAACACATCCCCCAAATCACCGGCGCGCTCGAAATCTATCGCAACACGGGCGAACGTCCTTACCTCAGCGTCGCGGAACATTTCTGGGATATTTGCACCGGCGGCTACATGTACAGCATCGGCGGCGTCGCCGGCGCCCGCAACCCGAACAACGCCGAGTGCTTCACCGCCGAACCCGACTCGCTCTTCGCCAATGGATTCAACCGCGGCGGCCAGAACGAGACCTGCGCCACGTACAACCTGCTCAAGCTGAGTCGACAGCTCTTCATGTACGACCCTGACGCCCGCTACATGGATTACTACGAGCAGGCCCTCTACAACCATATCCTCGCCTCCGTCGCCGCCGAAGACTCCGCCAACACGTACCACGTCCCCCTCAACCCGGCCGCGCGCAAGCAGTTCGGCAACGGCGGCATGGACGGCTTCACCTGCTGCAACGGCACCGCCCTCGAAAGCGGGACCAAGCTCCAGGATTCGATCTACTTCCACGGCGCCGATCACCAGGCGCTCTTCGTCAATCTGTTCGTCCCCTCGACCCTCCGATGGACGGAGCGCAATCTCACCCTCACTCAGCGCACCAGCTACCCCTTCGAGGAAACCACCCGGCTCGTCCTCGCAGGCAACGGCGCCTTCGATCTCAAGGTCCGCGTGCCGCGCTGGGCAACCCGCGGATTCCATGTCCGCATCAACGGCCAGCCCAAACAGGTCAACGCCATCCCGGGCAGCTACCTGAATCTGGGCCGCGATTGGAGCGACAAGGACGCAATCGAACTGCGGATGCCGTTCCCATTCCACCTCAACCGCGTCATGGATCAGCCCAACATCGCCAGCCTCTTCTACGGCCCCGTCCTGCTCGCAGCCGAGGAGTCCGGACCCCGCTCCGACTGGCGCCCCGTCGTCCTCGACGCCGCCGACATCGGGAAATCCATCGCCGGCAGTCCGCAAACGCTCCGGTTCGACATCGCCGGCGTCGTGTTCCGTCCGTTCTTCGAAATGTACGGGCGCCACTCCGTTTACCTGGATGTGCGGTTGCAGCCGGGGACGAGTCTTCGAGGGCCAAGTTCGACGAGGCCCTCTCCATGAAGCGAACGTTGGAGGGGGGACGGCTCGTCCCCCGCCAAGAGTGTTTTTGAAGGAGTTTCGGGCGACGAGGCCGTCGCCGCTCCGCAGCAGGCCCGGGCGGCCACCTCACTTCCCCAGAGTCACAATCTTCGGATGCTCCATGAACTCGCGCCCGTTGAGATTCCTAACCACGTTGTAGAACCCCTCGTCACTCCAGAAGACGAATCCAGCCAGGTCAGGGTAGCTGGTCTCGAGCTTGCGCAGCACATCCAGACTATCGCGCGCAGGGTCGCCCTTCCCGCGAATCCCCAACTCGGCCCACCAGATGACCTTGCCCCCAGCCTTCTTCTTCGCAACCGCCCACTCGTATTCCGAAAACACCAGCCCCGTGCCGTAAGCCGACTTCCCGAGCACATCCACATAGTCGTCGCCCGGATAACAGCGCTCCAAGGCGCCATGATTCTGCGTGGTGTGATAGGCCCAGAGAATATGGTCGAGTTTCTTCGTGCCCTGGAAATAGTCGTGCACCAGCCGATAGAGCCGGATGATCGCGTCGCTCCCCTGCTTGGCATGCCACTTGTTCCGGTCGTCGCTCTCGACAAAAGGCGTGTACACAACCGGAATCCCCCGGTTCTTCAGCCACTGCAAATTCGCCGCCATCCGATCGAGCTGCCGAAAGAAATTGCGCCGCACCGGATTGTCGTCAGGCGACCAAATCTTCTCCATCTCGCACGGATCGTTCCACCTGCCCCCGCCCGGGTTCGCAAAAAAGTTGTAGATGCCGACAATCATGCCCCGCTCCCAGAGCTTGCGCGCGCCCTCGTTCCACGCGGCGTCAGTGAACGGGTCATCGTCAAAGTCGTACGTGATGCAGCCGTATCGCGGCAATCTGCCGGTGTGCTCGATCACCTTCCGAATCCAGTTGCCCGGGTGATCCATGTCCGGGTTCTCGTTGTGCACCCACGTGGCCACCTGCCCAAACAAATAGGACCCATGACCCCGCGCCCTGAGAAACTCGAACACCTTCGCCTTCGCCTCCACCGCACTGACTGCGCTCGAGACGCCGCCGTACGCTTCTCCCCCCGGCGTCTCCCCCGCCTGCACTCCGGCATTCACGCCGGATGCACGCACCGCCGCACCGCGCGCTTTGGCAAATGGCGCGCCAATTCCGGCGGCGAGCAGCCCGAGCATCTCACGCCGGGTCACAGCGCCCTTCCCGACCGCACTGGTCGATGCCCGCAAAGCGAATGACTTGTGAACGGTTTGACCGGCTGGCATTGGTGTGTCGAACATGCAGGAACCCTGCGTGACCCGGAAAGGCAGCTCAAGGCGAAATCCAGCGCGTGTACGCCCGCTCACCGAAATACTCGTAGCCGCGACTCTCGTCCGGCGTCCCGACCGCCAGGGCATGAATGAAACCGTTGCGCTCGACCTGCACGGTGTGTAGGACCTTGCGCTCCGGGTTCTCCTTGAGCAGGAACCGGACGCGCCCGTCCAACCCCCAATGCATTTGAAGACCGGCGTCATTGGTCCGGCTGTTGAATGTGAAGAACGCGCTCAGGGCCGTCCGCATCGCGTGGCTGCGCCCCCATGTCCCTCCCTCGGCACTCACAAACGGCTTCCCATCGAGCAACGCGACGGCGTCGTTGTAGGCGAAAACGCAAAGGACCTGCCGCTCCGAAGACTCGAGCCACCGCGCCAGCTTCGTGGCATGCCCGCGCGCAGCATCGAACGCATAGTTGCTGTCGAGAAACGCAATCCGCACAACGTCGCCCGGAATCTCCTCGATCGCGTTCAGGTAGCCGAAGATCAGGCTCCCACCGCCGCTGTGGCCCGTCAGCACCAGTTCGAGCCGGTTGGTCGGAAACACCCCCTTCACGCTGGCGATCAGGCCCAGAATGCCCTCATCGCCATGCTGCCGCTGCCAGGCAGGCCAGCTCCGCGTGTCGGCCTCCAGATACGCTGTGACGATCGTGTGGTTCGTGTTCCGCGCCCGAACGAACCGCGTCTGCGCCCCGATATGCTGAATGTCAAAACGCCAGTCGTCGCCCGGACGAAGCACCCGTCCGATCGTTTGGGCCGTGGTGTTGCCGTTGGGCAGGGCGTAAAGCACCAGCAAGACCGGCCTGTCGGACGGGCAATCCTCGACGGCCGGTGCGTTCAGATGCACCTTCACGCCAGGCTCGAGCACGATCTCTGCCGTCCGTTCGCCGAAGGCGCCGCCGGACTTGAACTCGACGCCGGTCGCAGGCGCGCGGCGCTCTCCAGAAGGCAGGGACTCGGACCGATCCGTTGCATAGCGCGGCTGCGCCACCACCCCTTCATCGCTCAACAACCCCGCAAGACACGGATTCGACAGCACCCGGGCCACGGTCGTGGTGGAACCGTTCACCCGCATGGCCTGATCCACCAACCGCACGCCGTGGCTGTAATCCACCCAACTCACGCCGTGGCCAAGGTAGAGCGGCTGGATTGGCACGCCGCCAATTCGATGCCATCCGTAAATCGCAACCTTGCCGGGCGCCTCATCGAGCCTGGCCGAGATCACGACGTCCTTCTTGTGGCCCGCAACAAGCGCCCCGGGCGGATG
>DAOOQY010000525.1:0-4042 GCA_035389025.1 Verrucomicrobiota bacterium | reverse complement strand
GAACCAGCCAGAGCGGCGAACCTGGGGTGCCTGGCGAGGATTGCGACTTCACGGTTGCCAGAGTCGGTACAAACGCCTGGGTCCGGAGATCGAGTTGGTCTGCCGGACAACGGCGCCGTCATTGGTGGGGATGGCTTCGACGACGGTCCAGAGCGTGTTGCTCGAACGGAGGAGGGTGGTCGTCTGGACAACCCAGCCGGCCCATGGGGCAGGCCACTGTGCCACCATTCGATTGGGCGGCACGCGGGTCAACTCGATCCGGGGCGGGGGGAGTGGCGGCGGGCCGCCGGCCAGGCTTTCATAGACCACTCCAGCCATCACGGCCATCCCTCGGGAATTCGGGTGCACGGTGTCGGGAAACCAATCCGCATGTCCGGCCAGGCGCACATGCAAATCGATCAGCCCCAGTCCGAGCCGGGCGGCCAGGTCGCGCACCGCAGGGGCGATCTCTCCCGCGACGGTGTCCGGCTTGATGTTGTAGGCGCCGGCTCCATACACCGGACAGGGCGTGCAGACGATGATCTGAGGCGCATTCGGGAGACTCCGGTAACTCGACACGAAGTCCTCGTAATCTGCAACGAAGTTCGTTCCGTGCCGCCAATTGGAGGGCTTTGAGTCGTTCGTGCCGAGCTGGATGATGACGATGTCGGGAGCCCACTCGCGGCTCTGGTTGAAGAATGCCTCGTTCCAGTATGGGTAATCGCCCTTCCTCAACAAGGTTCGCGCGCTGATGCCGTAATTGCGAACCGAGCAGCTCGTGCCCAGCAGTCGTTGAAGCCTGGCCGGGTAGCTCTCCGTTGCAGGATTGGACAAACCCGAACCGAACGTGATGCTGTCGCCGATGCAGGCGATCTTCAGAGGCGCGCCCCAGACCAGCGAGCCAGCCGCGAATGCGAACCCCAGTGCGACGAGATGAGGATGAAACATCGGTGGGAGAGTACCCCGCCCGGCACCCGCCGGTCAAACGCGCGGTCTTGAATTGTGGGTCTTGAATTGCGGGTCTTGCAGAATCCGGCCGGCGCTCTAATCTGTCGCCCGCGTGGGCCAGACCCTCATCACGGAGATTCTCGTTTGCATCGTCGCCGCCTGGGTGTTGGCGGTCGTCTTCAACGCGCTCAAGCAGCCGGTCCTGCTCGCATATCTGGCTGCGGGCTTCGCTCTGGGGCCGCACGGATTCTCAGTGGTGACGGACCATGAGGCCATGGATGTGGTGTCGAGTCTTGGGTTGATGCTTCTGCTCTTCATGATCGGTCTCGAGATCGATCTGAAGAAGATCGTGAGCGCGGGGCGAGACATCACGCGGACGGGGGTGGTGCAGATTCTCGGGTCCTGTGGGCTGGCGATGGTCTTCTGCGTGGTCATTGGGCCCGCGACGGGCTGGCTCGAGGGGCTTTACCTGGGGGTTGCGATTGCCCTGAGCAGCACCGTGATCATCGTCAAGATTCTGCACGACAAGCGGGAATTGGAGACGTGGGCGGGGCGGCTGACGCTGGGCGTCCTGGTGCTGCAAGACGTCTTCGCCATTCTGTTCCTGGCGATCCAGCCGGACCTGAGACATCCCACTCTCGCGCTGGTGACCCTTTCGTTCGTCCGGGTTGGGTTGTTGATGGCGGTTGCGTTTCTGGTGAGCCGGTACGTCCTGCCCGCGGTGTTTCGGTCTGTGGCGTTGTTGCCGGAGTTGGTTCTGGTGGGGGCCTTGGCGTGGTGTTTCGCCCTGGCCGGCCTGGCCCACGGGCTGGGATTGTCCCGCGAGATGGGCGCCTTGGCGGCAGGCGTGGCCCTTTCAACATTTCCGTACACCATCGACGTCGCGGCGAAACTGACCGGCATCCGCGACTTCTTTGTGACGCTTTTCTTTGTGACGCTTGGGATGGGTTTTCCGGGGGCCACCGGGCTTGATCTGGCTTGGGCGGTGGTGCTCAGCAGTCTGCTTGTGATCACCCGACTGGTGACCGTGTTTGTGCCGCTCTATGCCGCAAAGGCGGGACATCGGGGCGCGCTCCTGCCTGCCATCAACCTCGCCCAGATGAGCGAACTGTCCCTGGTGCTGCTGTCGCTGGGACATGCCGCGGGCGATGTTTCGGAGTCGGTGCTGGCGCGTGCCGGTTTTGCCTTCGTGCTAACGGGCGTGCTTTCGACGTACGGGATTCTCCAGACCGATGCGATTGTGCGCGTGATCAGCCCGTGGCTGAGCCGCCTCGGCTTAAGCGATCTCAAGAGAGCGGCGGACATGTCTTCCCGCGAAGGGCGCGTGCCCGGGGTCTTCCTGCTGGGGTTTTCGTGGACGGCAAGTTCGCTGCTCGATCGCATCCGGCGGGAGCGGCCCGCGCTGATCGAGAACCTGCGGGTGGTCGACTTCAACCCGCTCGTGTATCAGCGGCTCGATCGGATGGGCGTCTCGGTCGTCTACGGCGATATCACCCAGCCGGAAGTGCTCCACCATGCCGGCGCGCAACACGCCCGGGTGCTCATCTGCTCCGTCCCGAACTCGTTGCTCAAAGGATCGGACAACCTGGCTTTGACGCGACGCCTCCGGAAGCTCAACCCCACGGCTCAGATCATCATGAACGCCGAGAGGCTGGCTGACATTCCAGCGCTCTACGAGGCGGGCGCCCAGTATGTGACGGCGCCCCGGCTGCTTGAAGCCAGGGAGATTCTCGATGCGATGGAGGCGGCCGAGAAGGGATTGCTGGCCGAGAAACGAAACCAGCAGGCGGAGATTCTGCGCGACCGTGGCGAGATTCTGGCATGATCCGCCCCGAGGCTCGGTCTCGCGTCTGGCTCAACGCGTGCGCTGCACACGGTTCATGTCTGGCGGTTGACGAATGAACTGGTGGCTTTCCGGGATTCAGGCCGCGGCGAGCCTAAATCTGCTCGAAATAGCGTTGGCGTTCCCAGTCGGTGACGGCGTCGTGAAACGCCTGATGCTCGATGCGGGCGTGGCGGACATAGAAATCCACCACGGCATCGCCGAATGCAGCGCGGGCGAGCCGGGAAGCGTCCAGAAGATCGGCGGCGTCGCGGAGGCTGGCGGGGACGCGAGGCAGAGTCGCGTCCAAGTAAGCGTTGCCTTGATAGGGTTGGCCGCAATCGATGTGTTCTCGCACACCAGCCAAACCGGCGGCGCAGGTGGCGGCAAACGCGAGATACGGGTTCACGTCGGCGCCAGGCATGCGGTTCTCGATTCGGAAACCGTTTTGGTGTCCGACGACCCGATAGCCCGTGGTTCTGTTGTCCATCGCCCAGGCCATGCGGGTTGGCGCCCAACTGCCCGGCTGGAAGCGCTTATAGCTGTTGACGGTGGGTGCGAAGAACAGGCTCAGTTCGGGTGTGTACTTGAGAAGGCCGCCCAGGAATCGGCGGAAGAGCTGGGATCCGGGATATGGAGCGGACTTCCCGGATGCCGACAGGTTGGGGCGGAACGCCGACGTTCGGTTCGGCCTTGGGCGCGCGACATTCGGTGTGGAACGGTTTTCAGGCTCATCCCAGAACGCGTTCCGCGTTCCTTTCCACAAGCTGAAATGGAGGTGGCCTGAACTGCCAGCATCGCTCGGCGCGTACTTGGCCATAAACGAGATCGATTTTCCATGCTGCTGGGCGAGTTCACGGACGCCCTGTTTGAAGATGACGTGTCGGTCTGCCGTCTCGATCGGTTCGGCCCACGTGAAGTTCACCTCGTGCTGGCCTCGGCCCCATTCGCCCTTGCTGCTTTCGATGGGGATGCCCGCCCCGTTCATTCCGCTGCGGATGGCCCGCATGAGGGGTTCGTCGCGGGTGGGTTGCATGAGGTGATAGTCGATGCGGTAATCGCTCGACGGGGTCAGGTCCCGGTAGCCGTTGGCAAACGCGTCGTGATACGTGTGATTGAAGAGGTAGAACTCGAGTTCGCTCGCGGCAACCGCCGTCAAGCCCAGTCGACGCACCCCATCGAGTTGGCGACGCAGCACCGAGCGGGGCGCCTCCGCCACGACGGAGCCGTCGTGGCGCAGACAATCGCAGATCACAAGCGCGCTGGCCGGCTGCCAGGGGATCACCCGCAACG
>DAOOQY010000524.1:0-4042 GCA_035389025.1 Verrucomicrobiota bacterium | reverse complement strand
GATGGAATGATGAACGATGTGCGCGATCCCGGACACCGTTTGCCCGGACGCTCGATTCCGGCAAAGAGGCGAAAGGTCAGGACTTATTCGGTGAACAACGCAGCGGGCATGCAGACTCACCCGTATTCGATTGCTGTCAGCCTCGGCAAACAAATACGCTTCTCCGCGCCCCTGGAACAGATCGCCGCGGAGTTGGAACCCGCCGCACCGAAGTATCTGGCCCAGGAACGGCCCTAACCCGGGGCGCCATGCGATGCGCTTCATGGATCGCTCCTACTCCGGCTTGAGGCTGGCGCGGGTCTCGACGGGTTCGAGCATGTTCTGCCGACAGGGCTTGAGGAAGGGCGTATCGTTCAGACTGTCGAGCTAATTCTGGAGAGCGAGCCAGCGTTCGATTCCCAAGACGTATTTCGAGAATCGAACCATGCGGAACGGGAGGGCGTTGGCGATTGTTGCGGCGGCAGGGGCGTGTTCGGGGCCGTACTTCAGTTCGATGACAGGCGACCGGTCTCCGACAGGCAGGGCTGTGACGCATCCGGTGGATGGCCGAACTCCGAGGAAGAGAAGGTCCGTGTCCACGGTCAGGCGGAAGCGTCCGTCGGCGCTCAGAAAGTAGTGGCGTTCGTAGCGGTTGATCAGCACAGGCTGGAGATGGCGCAGCGCGGCATGCAGGAACTGCGGCAGCGCGGCGCTGTGGATGGCGGCATCGAGTGTTTGGATCGGCACGGCTCGATCGAGCGTGATCTCCGGCAATGGGTAGGATTCCTTGCCGCCGACATGTCCGGATTTGAGTTTGCGTTCGAGGACGGGGCGGGGGATGTGGCCGTGTTCGCGTCCGTACCAGCGGATTCGGGTTTTGAGCCGGTGCGCGGTGCCATGGACGTGATCGAGGTAGTCGCGCATGGCGGGCGAGTCGAGGTAGAGGTTGTTGACCTGGCGCGGTGGGTAGGCTTTTCGGAACAGGGCGTGATGCTGCCATATCAAGGCCAGCGTCTCGGCCAGGGAGAATCCCGTGGCAACGAACTTGCGCTCGTAACGGAGCCGGGGCAGGGGAGCGTTCATCCCGGTTCAAGCGGCCAGTCCGCGGTCGTCCAGGCAACTGACTTGCACCTGGGGATTGAGGTTGCGGAGTTGGGCGGCGAAGGACTCGAGGCGGCTGGCGTCTTGGAAATCGACCACGAATGCCGCTTCGATGCGGTCGGGGGTTTCATCGAACCGTTTCAGCCGCGCCTGGGCGCCGGCCTTGGCCAGGGCGCCGAGGATTTGTTGGGGGCCGAGTTTTGCCGGAGACGGGCTGGTGACGGTGAGGAAGAAATTGGGCTGATCGGGCGTGCGGCGGACCAGGCTGCGGAGGGCGATCAGACCGAGGATGATGACGAGGGCGACGATGGTGACCAGGGCCTGGCCGGCACCCAATCCCAAGCCGATGCTGATGGCGAGGAACAGAAAGGCGAGTTCCTCGGGTTCTTTGATCGCGGCGCGAAAGCGGACGATCGAGAGCGCGCCGACCAGGCCCAGGGAAAGCGCCAGTGACGACTTGACAATGCTGATGATCAGGGTGGTCGTGACCGCCAGCAGAACGAAGTTCCGGGCAAAGAGGCGGCGGTTCGAGAGGGAGTGTCCGAAATGGACGTAGGCTTGTCCGAGGAACATCCCGAGGACGGCTGCAAGACAGAGGCTCAGGGCGAATCCGGGAAGGGAGGCGTTGGCGGCCGGGTTCAGGAACAGTTCACGGATCGAGGCAGGCAGTTGCATGTGGAGTAGGGGGGGTGTTGAGGGGTTGAGGTCGATGGTTGAGGTTGACTGAAGATGAGATGGAAGACGGGTTTACTCGTTGGGTTGGCCGGGCGTGGGACTCATATCGAGCCACAGTTCGGCGTTGGTTGAAGGCCGCCCCCAGGAGCGGTCGGTCGACTGCGGACCGAATTCGACCGAATCGAGGATGGCGTTCAATCGTTCGTCGGCGTCGGTCAGGTAGAGCTGTTCACCGCTGGCGGACAGTTTGAAGCTGGCGTGGAGACCGGGCGTGTCGGATCCGTCTTCGTCGGCCCAGACGAGCAGGAAACCGTTGGCGGGGAGAATCGAACCGGCAGGGAAGGCCCATTTGCGGGGATTATTGGGTTCGTCGCTGAGGTGGCAGCCGGCGAGGTCCAGGTCCTCGTCGGTCAGGTTGCTCAACTCGATCCAGTCGTCGTAGTTGCCCTGGGGATCGGCGATGCATGCGGCGTTGTCGGCCATCAGTTCGTTGATGATCACTGGGGATTGGGCGGCGGTTTGGATGGCGACGCGGTAGCTGTGGGTGTCTTCTTCGGCGCGAGCGGGCGAGAATGCGGCCGCCAGGCTGGCGTTGGCGGAGCGGGCCTCGACATAGTAGCGGACTCTGGTGCCGGCGGGGTAATTGGTGGTGGCGGCGCCGAACCGTCCGTCATCGGCCGCACCGTCGCCATGCGCGCCGTCATCGAACATCTGAACGGCAGTAAAGCGGCCGTAGGACTTGCCGCGATGATAGAGCCAGACCGAGTTGATGCCGTTGGCGGCGTTGGCGTGGATTTGGGCTGTCACAAAGGGAACCTGATCGGCGAAGGGGAGCGGATCGGGATCGCACACGGCCGCGATGATCGGCGCGAGAGGCCGGAGTTCGGCATGATTGGTGAGGTAGCGGTAGCGGTTGGTGACGAAGCTTTTCAGGGCGGCGAGGTCGCTCGTGTAGGTGGACATCGAGGTGTAGCCTTTCTTCGGATCGGCGGCGATGGCGGCCAGGCTCAGGGCCGAGTATTGGTTGACCAGAGCCTCCATGTTTGCCGGATTGAAGTTCTCATCGAGCACGACGCGCATGTGAGCCAGGTAGCGCTGTTTGAGTTCCGGGATCGACAGCATGCGATAGAGAAGCGGACGGGAGGCGGAGGTGGCGCCCTGGAGAGGGGATAGCGACGAATCTTGGGCGACGAAGGCTTCGTTGCCGTCGTGTTCGACCGGGTGAATCCGCCCGCTTTCCGGCTCGTAGTAGAACATGTAGTCGGCGCCTTTGTTCCAGTAGCTGTCGTCATCGGCAAAGACGTTTTCGATCGCCAGGAACCAGAGCCAGCGATCCACACCGAAGCAGTCTTCGAGGCGGTTTCGGAGTTGGGCGGACGCCGTTCTATTGAGCACGTCGATTGCCTGGACCAAGCGGGGCCAGGCGTTGGTGTTGTAGTCGGACTTCAGTTCGTAATACCTCTGGTAGGTGGCGACGTTGGTGTTGCCAAGGTAACCGAACGCCGAGGCGCCGGTCTGGTCTCCGCCTGGGCCGCCAGGCCCGCCCGCCATGTTCGGCGCCCGCCAACGGTCGCCGTCGCTGCTGGGGCAGTATTCCTTCATGAGCCGTCCATCCTGTTGTTGGATCATGGAATAGACGCCCCAGTTGGCATTGTTGATGTGGAGTTGGACGAGGCATCCGGCCGGGCAGATCGTGTATTGGCGCATGATGTTGAAGTAGAGCGCCTCGCGCATGATCGTCTCGTCCATGTACGCGTTGTTGAGATTGAGGGTGTCATAACCCATCAGGTCGGTGTCCGGGATGCGGTAATCGATCTCGATGTTGATCGACTTCTTCGCGGGCGCGCCGCCGCCGCCCATGCCGGTGTAGGAGGTGTTGCCGCGATAGCGAGCCCCGATGTTGGTTGCCATTGCCCCGTTGTCCACCGTCAACTCGAGGCAATCGGCGTTGGTTCCCGCCGATCGTCCATTGGCAAGAAGGGTCTGCCAGTTGGCCTGGGTGAAGGTCAGGTGGATCGTGCGCAGCAGGGTCGGATCGAATAGTCCTGCGGTCCGGACCGCACGGTAGCAGGACATGGCGCCCTCGGGGATGCCAACGGATCGAACCGGGGCATTGGCCCTGCCGGAGAGCAGGGTGCCTAGTGCGGGAAGATCGGTCCATGTGCTGAGGTCAATCGAGCCTTGAAACCGCCAATCGTCGTCGGCATCGCCGACGACCTGCAGCGTCATCGTCCAGTCCGACATCCGCGCGATGAGCCGGCCGTCGTCTGCGCGGGCCGCGCCGATC
>DAOOQY010000523.1:0-4043 GCA_035389025.1 Verrucomicrobiota bacterium | reverse complement strand
CTTGAGAACCCAGTAGTCACTCAGGCCAATCAAAGGCGCCGTCTTCGTGCCGCTGACCGGTGACTTCGAGGTTCCCGTGAGCAGAAAACCACCGTCCGCCGTGTGCTTGATCACCGCGCGCATGAGCCAGGGTGGGCCTTCCGGAATCCAATCGAACCCCTCCATGGCGGTGCCGCCAAAGGACTGATCCCAGAGTCGGTTGCCTTGCTCGTCGAGTCGCAGAATCCAGAAGTCCCACGAACCGAACTTCGGGGCGGTCTTTCCCCCCTCCGGGTGTGGAGACGAAGCGGACTGGCCGCAGAGCAGCCAGCCGCCATCAGGCATCGGCTCGGCGTAGGTGAGGACATCGTGGCTGCCACCGCCGTAGGACTTGTCCCAGAGCTGTTCGCCTTGGGCGCCGATGCGGATGATCCAGTAATCCATATTGCCGTAGCACCGGCTGGTCTTGGTGCCCTTGCTGGCATTGGCGGCGGGAAGCGATCGCGAGCTGCCAAAGACCACGTAACCACCATCGGACGTGAGGTGGAGGTCCGTCGCCAGTTCCGTATTCGTGCCGCCGTAGGATTGGTCCCACAGTTGATTCCCCTGGGCGTCAACCCGGACCACCCAGACGTCTGAACCCATGTAACCATTGCTCCCGCCGTAGCTGGGGCTGGTCTTGTAGGGAGGGCACGGTTGCTCACCGTTAGCGGCGGCGACGATGAAGCCGCCGTCGGGGGTTTCGCGAACGCGTTGCGGGCGAGTGTAACTGCTCGAGGGGGTTGGGATTATCGGACAGCCGAGGCGCGTGCTCCAGAGCTGCTGTCCTTCGGGGTCGAGTTTGAAGATCTCGTAATAAACGGACTGCGGGAAGTATCCGTGTCCGCAGGCGATGATACTGCCGTCCGGCGTCTGTTCGTACTCATTGGGCCAGCTCCAGACGGTGCCCTCCGGAAGGTAGCTCTTGTCCCAGAGTGCGTTCCCCTCGGCGTCACAGCGCACCACCCAATAGTCCGCGTACCCCGGGTACGTCTTTGCGCCCGCCGTCTTGAGGCAGCCGGCTGGCGAATAGTACGAAAGCCCTGCCAGCAGATAACCGCCATCGGGGTTGAGGAGGATTCGCATGGGGCCGTCATTGCTTTCACCCCCATAGGACTTGTCCCACAGGCGTTGGCCCTGGGCGTCGATCTTGATGACCCAGGCGTCGTAAAGCCCACAAATGGGTTCTGTTCGGATGCCGTTGGCTGGCCCGTCCGTCGAGCCTGCAAGCAGGAAACCGCCGTCCGCGGTCTGCACGAAATCGTACGGAACTGCGGATCCGAGGCTGGCGGTCTTCCCCGCTCCATAAGCCATCTGCCAAGAAATGGGCAGTGGACCGTCGGTTTGCGCGTAGCCCGGCGCCGTTGCCAGCGCCAAGCCGCTGATGACTAACAGGATGTGTGATTTTGCTCTCGTCTTCATGGATGTTTGTTGTTTCGGAGCACCTCTCTCCTTGCCTACGCTCTACGCAGTTTGGAGTCGGAAGTGACAGAAAATCTGCGAAAAAATGCCGGCCACGGTTTGGGGAGGGCGGAACACTCCAAGGGCCGGGACGAACGTCCAACGCTCAACGTCCAACTTTCAACGAAACGCTTCGTTGAACGTTGAGCGTTGAGCCTTGAGCGTTGAACGTTGAACGTTGAGCGTTGAACGTTTCTTGGTTCATGGTCCCTGGGCAGTTCAAAAAGGAACAGGTGGCTCCCCACGGACCTCGTGGCTGCGCTCGTCAGAGCGCGGTTTCGCCCGCGGCTTCGTGGCCCTCCGCGCTCTGACGAGCGCAGCCACAGTTCATGGTCGCCGCGCACGACAGGTGCCACTGCGCCTAGCGCTATCTCACCTGGGCGTCGATCTTTAGGAGCCAGGACTCGCCCTCCAGGCACGGTGGGTCGGTTCGGATGCCGTTGGTCGGTCCTCTAACCCACCCGGCAATGAGGAAGCCGCCGTCCGAAGTCTGGATGAAGTCGTATGGGACTGCGCCTCCGGAAGTGTCGGGGTCTTCCCCGGACCATACGTCGCCTGCCAGAGAATGGGCAGGGGACCGTCGGTTTGTGTCTGGCCCGGCGCCGTCGCCAGCACCAAGCCGCTGATGACTAACAGGATGTGTCTATACGTTGTGGGCTCCACAACCGTCTTTTCATTTCGGGGCTCTTTGCCCCTTACCTACCTCTACGCAATCCAGCACCGGAACGGACAAGAAAAGTGAAGAAATCTCTGGGGTTCCCCGTTCCCCGTTCCCCGTTCAGGGTTCCGAGGTTGATGGTGGGTGGTTGATGGTTGATGGCTGAGAGTTTTGGGGTGGGCGTTGAGAGTGGAGAGTGAAGAGTGGAGAGTGGAGCTTTACGGCTGCGTAGAGCAGGCGAGCGGTGCCAGGATCTACTTGGACACGAGTGGTTTGGATGGCGCGCAGCGTTTGGAGTGCCTGCCTGCCGAAGCCTCTGCCTGTGCGTGCCCGCACGCAGACAGGTCGGCGCAGGCAGGCGCGTGCTTCAGCACCGCTTTGCGCGGGACGCCACCGATCACGGTGCTCGGAAAGCGCCGCTCAAGCGGACGCACCCTCCCGCAATGCGGGACTTCGCGACCTCACCGCCGATTTGACCCAGGCGCGCCTGCTCCAAGACACGCCGGCCCAACAACCTGGCTGACTGCGAACGATCGCAGCCCTCAACTCCGAGTCAAGCGCCTCGGTCAGTTTGACGCGCATGGGCCTTGCCGCTCTGCGCTTTCCGTTCCTCGGCGCTGCACGTTGCGGGCGTAGTGACCGTTGCAGATGAGACAACCACAGATTTCACGGATGAACGCGGATACCGGTGACCCCCCGAGAAACACCGAAGCCGGTCCTTGATCCGTGTCATCCGTGCTATCCGTGGCTATTTGTGTCGCCTGGTTATGGGCTACGGGGCCAGGCCGCGATAGAAGCGTCGGGCGTACTTGGCCGCCAGGGTGTCGGTGAACTCGACGGTGCCAGTCAGGTTGGTGCGCACGCCAATCTTGGTCCACTGCACCAAGTTCGTCGAGGCCTCGAACACGTAGAGGAAGTCTTTCCGGCCGGTGAGCGTCAGTTGCACGGCGCCCTCGGTCGTGCGCGTTGCGGTCAAGCTCGGCGCAGCGGGGCCACCGGGCTGGTGCTCCGTGACCTCGAACGTTTGCCGCGCCGGCACATTCGCGAATTCCTGAACCAGGCCCGAGGGCCACTCGATCCGGACCAGCTCGGCGCTGGTGGCGTCGCCCAGACCGAAGTGGGGGATCAGGCCGTGCCCGCCGCTCAGGCCGGTGTTTCCCGTGAGTTCACGCATCTGCCAGAAGGTCTTCCCGCCAATCGTGGCTTTGACGCGCACCTTGGCGCCGATGGCCGAGCGGTTCGAGGCCGTGCCGGTCAGGTTGAGTTTCAGCCACGCGTTGCCATTGCCGTTGTTCTGGTAGAGGAGATTGTACCCGCGAAAATCTTGGGTAAGACCGCACGCGATGAAGAGATCGAGGAAGCCGTCATCGTTGTAGTCGGCCCAGACGGGGCTGACGCGTGGGGAGCCGTCGATCAGCGGGCTGCCCACATCGACGCTGCTGAACGTGCCGTCGCCATTGTTCCGGTAGAGGACACTCGGTACCCCCAGGTATCTGGGAAGAAACAGGTCCAGATGGCCGTCATTGTCATAATCACCCCAGGCCCCAAAGCTCGCGTAGGATTTCCGGGCTACCCCGGCACTGGTGGTGAAGTTGGCAAACAGGTTCCCGCCCAGGTTCCGATGAAGCAAGTCAACGAAGGGACCCGCAGTGAGTTCGGACCCCCCCGGCGTAAATAGGTCGAGCAACCCGTCGTTATCGTAGTCTCCCCAAAGGCCAGCCACATTGTTTGGTCCCTCGGAGGGGACACTGCCTTCGGTGAGCCGGGAGAACGTGCCGTTGCCGTTGTTGTGGTAGAGAAGGTGTTGGCCACTGTCATTCTGCAGCCAGACGTCCGGATAGCCATCGTTGTCAATGTCCGCCCAGCTACACCGATACGTCGTTGCCGCGTCGGTGGCGATGCTACC
>DAOOQY010000522.1:0-4051 GCA_035389025.1 Verrucomicrobiota bacterium | reverse complement strand
CGGCTATATCGTTCCCCGGGGCGGCGCCGAGACGAGCGTCCGGGGCGTATTCGTAGCTGGCGATTGCGCGGATCATGTCTATCGCCAGGCGATCACCGCGGCCGGCATGGGCTGCATGGCCGCAATCGAGGCGGAACGCTACCTGGCCCAATCGGCCCGGTAACCCGTGCGATCCGCCATGAAGGCGCGGACGGCCCAAATCGAGCGGTGCACCGCGGAGACCCGGATTCGTGCCCGCCTGCGGATCGACGGCGAAGGACGGTCGGTTGTCGACACCGGCATCCCGTTCTTCGACCACATGCTCACCCTCTTCGCGCGGCACGCGCTGCTCGATCTCCGACTGCACTGCCGGGGCGACCTTGCCGTCGATGCCCACCACACGGTCGAGGACTGCGGCCTCGTGCTCGGCCAGGCGTTCACACGCGCCCTCGGCGACAAGAAAGGCATCCGACGCTATGGCGCCGCCTTCGACCCCCGCAATCCTCTCTGGGGCGAGGCCTTCGTTCCGATGGACGAATGCCTGGCGCGGTGCGTGATCGATTTTGGCGGGCGCCCCTGCCTGGTCTGGCGCGGATTGGATCGCCTGGCCTACAAGGTCGCGCGCTCCGAGAGGACGCAGGATATGTCCAGCGCCTTCCGGTTCGGCCTGGCCCGGGAGTTCTTCCAGGCCTTCGCCAACGAAGCCCGCTGCAATCTCCACCTCGAACTGCTCTACGGCGAGGAGCCGCACCACGTGGCCGAGGCCCTTTTCAAAGCCTTCGCCAAGGCCGTCGACTCCGCCTGCCAGCGCGATCCACGCGCCCCGGGACAACTGCCGACCACCAAGGGCCGGCTCTGAACGGACGCCCCCCGCCCATGCCACGCCCCATCCACCTCGCCCCTGAATATCCATGAGCGGCCGGCCGTCCAAACCGCGGCAGAAACGAATCGAGTATCCCAGCGCCGCTGACGAGGATTTGGTGCGCGCAGCACAAGGCGGCGACATGGTGGCATTCGAGGAGCTGGTGGGGCGGCACCGCGACAAGATATACGCCCGCGCCTTCAGCATGATGCGCAATGAGGACGAAGCAATCGATCTTTCACAGGAAGCCTGGGTGAAGGGATGGCAACGGCTGCAGCAGTTCCAGGGGGAGGCCAGCTTCGTCACCTGGATGACTCGAGTTGTCATCAATCTGTGCCTCGACGCCCTGCGCAGGCAGAAACGCCTGCGGACCGAGTCGATCGAGCATATGGACAGCGAGTCGGGCGGTGTGGAACGGCAGATGCCGCCTCTCATCATCAATCCGACCGAGGGCCTGGAACGTCAGGAAGTGCGCCAACGCATCGACCAAGCCATGAGCCAGTTGTCCTATGCGCATCGAACGGTGCTGATTCTCCATGAATTCGAAGGCCTCGAATACAAGGAGGTCGCCAAACGCATGGGATGCTCGATCGGCACGATCATGTCGCGGCTCTTTTATGCGCGCCGACGCCTGGCCGCTTTGTTGATGGATTTGAAGCAGGAACGACCAACATGAACCACGAGGCAGCACTGAGGATTCAGGCCTGGGTCGATGGCGAACTGCCCTCGCCCGCAGCCCGCGAAGTCGCCGCATGGGTGGAACGGGATTCCGACGCCGCCGCCCTCGCCACCGAGTTGCGCCATGCCCGCTCCGCCCTCCGCGAGGGCGAGCCCGTGTACAGCGCCCCCGTCAGCCGCGCGTTCTATTGGTCCGCCATCGAACGGCGGATCGCCAGCCCCCACCCCCCCCAAGCCCAAGCCCCGGCCGCTCCGCCCTTCGCCTGGCTTGCCAGGTGGTTCGTCCCCGCCGGCATCCTCGCCGCCCTCGCCCTGCTGCTGACCCTGCCCGCATTGCGCGACCAATTCGCGCCCCCGGTCAAATGGGCCTCCGAGGAGGTCGAAAGCCCGCTCGACGACATCGGCTCCCTCACCTTCCGCTCCGAATCGGAAGGGATCACGGTGGTCTGGGTCAACGCCCGCTGATCGCTCCCATGATCTCGTCATCTTCACCGCTCATTCACGGGATGCCGCTCCCTTGGGCATCAAGACAGGCATGAACAGAATCACTCTCCACGCCCTCCTCTGCGTCGCCGCCTCTCTCTGGTTTCTCGCCGGCACCCCCGCGGTGTCGGCCGCGGACCTGGCCCTCAAGAGCCAGTTGCTCTGGGGCACAGACCAGGAGAAACCCCGGGAATCCAGCTACAAGGAAGTCGATCCGAAGGTCAAAGGGAAGCTCAGCCGCATCTTCAAGTGGAAACACTACTTCGAGATCAATCAACAAAAGGTCACCCTCGAGGCGAACGCCACAAAACGGCTCAAGCTCAGCGCCAAGTGCGAGATCGATGTCCGGTTCCTCGACGAACACACACTCGAAATCAAACTCTACGGCGAAGGGAAATGGACCAAGACCGTCCGTCAATCGGTCGTCGCCCTGAACCGGGGCGAACTCGCCGTTCTGGCGGGCGATGACAAGGACAAATACGGCGACGCCTGGTTCGTCGTCCTGTCGGCGGACAGACCCTGACAGCTCGTTCAGACCGTGATCGGGATCGCCTGATCACCCCGGCTCATCCCCGTGGCTGGTCCGACAGAACCTGCCGCGCGCGCGGTTTTCGCAGTTGTGCGAACACCAGGCGGCTGACTTCCTTCGCCTGCGGGACCCGCAGCGCAAGCGCAAGCCCCCAGTAGACAAAAGCCGCCACCGCCATCGGCACAAACACCTCGCCCA
This sequence comes from Verrucomicrobiota bacterium, assembly GCA_035389025.1. Lineage (GTDB taxonomy): Bacteria > Verrucomicrobiota > Verrucomicrobiia > Limisphaerales > J093 > MWFF01. The sequence goes on along the minus strand of DAOOQY010000522.1, from coordinate 1,322 downwards.
GCTTTTGCGGGAGTGTGGCATGTCCCCACCGCATCCCCCACAGGTGCTGTCCGCTCCAGGCCACCACCGCCGTCACCGCCGCGATCGCCAGCGGCCTCAGGGCGGCGGATCGCAGAGGGGTGAAATCGAGTTTCGGCATCTTCTTGCGCAGCGCCCGCATCAGGAGCCAGACATTGACATATGCGGTGATGCTGTTCGCCATGCCCAACCCGAGCTGGCGGAACGGACCGATCAGCCACATCGAGCAGACCAGATTCAGCACCAGGCAGGCCACGCTGATCTTCATCGGCGTCTGCGTGTCCCCCAGCGCGTAGAACGCCCGCGCAAGGACGTTGACGCTCGAAAACGCCACAAGGCCCGGGGCCAGACCCGCCAGGGCCATGGCGGCCCGGTGCGTCGAGGACGCGGTGAATTGACCGCGCTCGAAGAGCAAACGAACCATCGGTTCCGCCAGCGCGAGCAGGAGCGCCGCGGCCAGCAGGTTGACGAAGAGAAGGTACCCCAAGCCCTCCCGCAGAGTGGCGCGGAATTCGGGGTACTTCTTCTCCGCCGCAAGGCCCGAGAGCGTCGGCAACAAGTACGTGGCGAATGAAATCCCCACCACCCCCTGCGGAAACTCCATCAGCCGCACCGCATAGTCGAAGGAAGCCACCAGCGTGCGGTCGACGTAGAACGCAATGAACGCAATGATCAGGACATTCAACTGAAATGCCGCAACCCCCACCGTCGCCGGCAGCATCCGACGCACAACCTCGCGCACCGTCGGGTTGTTCCAAGGCCGCACCCAGCGGTACCGAAAGCCGTCCTTGCGCAGCGTCGGCCATTGGAAACCCAGTTGTGCCACCCCCGCGGCCACGACTCCGAGCGCCAGCGCAAAAACCTGGGTCTCCAACTGATCGCCGAAACGAGGCGCCAGCAACAACACCGCGGCGATCAGAACCACGTTCAGCATCGTCGCGCTCATTGCCGGGACAAAAAAGTAGCCGCGCGCATTCAACGACCCCATGCACAGCGCCGCCACGCACACCAACAGAAGATACGGCAGCATCACCTGCAACAGCCTCAGCACCAGCCGCGTGTCTTCCCCAAGAATCGGTATCGGAAACGGAGGAAACACCGCATCGCCGCCCGATGAGAAACGCAGCGAGCCGGCGGCGAGCACCAGGCTCACAATCGCCAGACAGACTCCAACCACGATCGAGGCAAACAGGATCAGTCCCGACAACACCGCGTTCGCGGATTCCCACATCGCCCCTTCCCCTTCCGTCCTCTCCTTTTGCTTGAAGATCGGAATGAATGCCGCCGTCAGCGCCCCTTCGCCC
>DAOOQY010000521.1:0-4054 GCA_035389025.1 Verrucomicrobiota bacterium | reverse complement strand
CTCTGGCGGCGCGGCCTGGCGCCCAACGCGCCTCGCCACTCACCCGCATCGTTCGCACCGCCCGTCAGCGCACAGGGCGGCCAGACCTCGCAAGAGGACTGCCATGCGGGTTAAACGCAGGGAGGGAATGCCAGTTTCTCGAGCATCCGACGGTCGCGTTTGGTGGGGCGTCCGGCCCCTTTGGGTCGGTGAAAGAGCGGATCGAGCTGCTGTTCGCGTGGTTTCGCGTACTCCTCCGGCGGGGTCAAATCCTCCATGAACTGCGGCACGGCTGCGGCGCCGACCCGCCGCTGGATTTGCCCGAGGACTTTGACGGTGCGTTTGATCTCGCCGACCTGCGCCGTCACGATTTCGCCAACATGAATCGAGCGGGAGGGTTTGACGCGTTGGTCCCCGATCTTGACACGACCGGCATGGCACGCGGCAATGGCCAGAGACCGGGTTTTGAAGACCCGCACCGCCCACAGCCACTTGTCAATGCGCACGTCTGAAGGAACCGCAAGTTGCATGGGTCAGGTCGTTCCCAAATCGAGCGTTAAGCGTTGGCGGTGCGAGGGTGAAGCGAGGGGGCGGTAGACCCGGTGTCCACCGCCTCCCCCGCTACCGTGGTTTAGCGAGGCGCGCCTCGCCCGCATGTTTCATACCCTGTCGGTGTACAGGGCGATGAGACCTCGCAGGATGACTGCTATGCGGGTTAGAAAACGCAACAGAAGCACTTGACTTGTCTGCGACAGGTTTCAACGGTCCAGGATTCTACGGTGCGCTTTCCGCAACGCGGAAGAACTCGACGTTCTGGGTCGGTTGGACCGCCCAGGTCGCTGTGGTCGACGTTGCCGTGACCTCGGCGCCAGGCGTCCATTGGGTCAGGTTCGCCGAGCTCGAGAGCCGATAGACCTTGCCTGCGGTCAAGCCCGACGCGGTCAGGACGATGGAGTTGCCGTCGCGGCGGACGGACAGCGTCGGCGGTGCGGCAGGCTGAATGCGCATTCGCAAGTCATCGAGCGAAAACACCGCGTAGACCGGTTCAGATTCGGCCGTGCCCTCGCGCGCCTGGACCAGCAGACGCCACTGGACCAGGTTGCCGAAATCCACGGCGGATGTGTTGCTGAAATCGCTCCGGCGCGCTTCGAGCGTGGTCCATTCGCCGGAGACAACGGGGGCGCTGTCGGTGACGAAGCTCGCGGCGCTGCCTGCCTGGTCGTAGAACGTAAGCCAGAACGAGGTCCCAGCATCAGCCGCCGCGGCCAACGCCGGGTCGCCCTTGAAACGCAGCGTCACCACGCCGTCCGCGGGGAACGAGAATGGGGCGGCGATGGCCGAGCGGACACTGCCCCACGGGTACTGACCCGCGGCGAAGTAGATGCCCAGCTCGAGCCCCTTGTTCCCCTGCGGCGCCGGTGTCAGGAGCGAGGCCGCGGTGGTCGTGATCTCCGCGGGGCTGTTCTGATAGGTGTAGAAGGATTCGAGCGCGATGGTGTCGGCGTACCCTTCGAAGTCGTCAAGCAACGACCGGAACGGCGCCGGCGCGGGGAACAGCGGGGTGTTGCGAACCATCAGATCGTCCACCAGGATGGTTGCCGTGTAAGGATCGATCGCCGCCTCGCTCCCGTACTGGAAGAACGACATCCGCACAATCCGGCCCAGATCAGGCAGACCCGGCGAATCCCACGGTGTCTCGATGTTGCCGGCCAGGAAGTTCAGGATTTGCCACTCGTCGGTCGTGGGTGCCGGCGCGCCCCAGCGACCGAAGTTGCCGCTCGCGTCGAATGCATAGACAAAGAAGCTCTGGAAATCAGTCGTCGCGAAGGCCGGATCCCCTTTGATCCGCAGCGTGACGTACTGCTTGGGCCCGATCACAATCGGCTTCTCGAACAGGCGGCCCCGGATGTTCTCGGCGACCCAGGCACTCGACGGGAAATTGAAGGTCGCGCTCATGCTCTTCTGGCCCGAGGACTCCGGCGCGACCGTTTCGGACGTGGCCACGAAAGCATTCGGCGATGCGGTCCATGCGGCAATCAAATCCTCCTCCGTTGCGTACTCGAAATCGTCGATCATGTATTCGGTGGTCACGACCTCGATCAGCGGGGTGTGCCGGACCATGATATCATCGAGTTCGATGGTCGCCGTGTACTCGGGGATCGCCGCCTCACTGCCGTACTGGAAGATCGCGAACTGGACGATGTTCCCAAGGTCGGGCAGGCCAGGGGAATCCCACGGTTTGGCGATGCTGCTTGCGCTGAAGTTGACCACCTGCCAGTCGGCTGTCGTGGGAGCCGGCATGCCCCAGCGGCCGAAGTTCCCGCTCCCATCGTACGCGTACAGAAAGAAGTCCCGGAAATCCGCCGCCGCAAACGCAGGATCGCCTTTGATCCTCAGGGTCACATATTGCGTGGACGCGATCGCGATCGGCGCGGCCAGTTCGGGACCCCGCACCGATTGAGCCGCCCATTCGCCCGAGGGGAACGTCAAACGGGCGCGCAGCGCTTTCTGGCCCGGCGAAAGCTCGGCCACAGCGGTCGACAAACTGACGAGTGTGTTCGGGCTTGGCACCCAAGCCGCCCCCAGCGCCGCATCATCCGCGTACTCGAAGGCCTCGACTGCGTACTCGGTCGCCGAAACCGGCTCGGTCAGCGGCTCGTCCCGGATCGCCAACTCATCCAACTCGATGGTCGCCGTGTAGGGATCGATGGCCGCCTGACTGCCATATTGATAGAAGGCGAACCGAATAATCTGGCTCAGATCGGGCAGGTCGGGCGAATCCCAGGGCTTCTCGATGCCCCCGGCGGTGAAGTTGAACACTCCCCACGCCGCGGTCGTCGGAATCGCCGCGCCCCAACGCCCGAAATTTCCGTACACGTCCCACACGTAAACGTAAAAGTACCGGAAATCAGCCGCCGCAAATGCCGGGTCGCCTTTGACACGCAGGGTGACGTACTGTGCGGCGCCGATCGCAATAGGTTCGCTCAATGGCTGTCCGTTGATCGTCTCCGTCGCCCACGCCGTGGACGGAAAGCTGAACTGCATCCGCATCGCCTTCAGGCCCGTCGACTGGGAAGAGACGTCCTCCGAAAGCGAGAGCACCGTGTTCGGACTCGGTGTCCATGCCGCCAGCAACTCGTCTTCGTTGGCGTACTCGAAATCGTCGACCACGGTCTGCGCGTGAACCGCGCCGCACATCAGGCCGGCGCACAGGGCGCCGCGCAGGAAGAACCATGTTGTAGTTCGCATCATTCGCTTCTTTCGTGGTCAACAGGTCCTTTGCCGCTCTGAACGCCTCGCCTTTCGGGATCATCGGCCCGCTCACGCTGACGACACCGAACTTAAGCGTCGCATCCAAACCTTCCGGCGCCGGCGCCACACGCGCGGCGACAGACCGTCGACCCTGTTCAGTTTCTTGATTCGGCGCTTTCGCGCCTTATCGGTCGAGTTCAGCTTCAGCCATTCCAGGGCCGCATTCAATACGAATCGTGTCAATAATTGGACGAGTCGGACGCGGGGTTCGGACCAGGCTCGAACCAGGACGTGCTCTTCCGATTGACCCGCGCACACCGCAGGAGCATCGTCGGCGGCGTGAAATCCACCCTGCTCTCCTGTCTGCTTCTGGCCTTGTGCAGCGGCCAACCCCTCGCGGCAGCGGCCCGACCGAATATCGTCGTGTTCCTCGTGGACGACATGGGTGTGATGGATACCTCGGTCCCGTTTCTCACGGACGCCACCGGCCAGCCCCGGCGCTATTCCCTCAATGACTTCCACCGCACGCCAAGCATGGAGCGATTGGCAGCCGGTGGCATCCGCTTCAATCAGTTCTGCGCCATGAGTGTCTGCTCGCCGACCCGCGTCTCGATCATGACCGGCCAGAACGCCGCGCGGCATCGCACAACCAACTGGATCAATCCGGACCAGAACAACGCAGGCCCCAATGGACCGCCGGACTGGAACTGGCAGGGATTGAAGCCGGGGGATGTGACCCTCCCTTCCCTGCTCCGCCCGGCCGGCTATCGTACGATCCATGTCGGCAAGGGCCACTTCGGGCCGCGCGGTTCCGCGGGGGCGG
>DAOOQY010000520.1:0-4066 GCA_035389025.1 Verrucomicrobiota bacterium | reverse complement strand
TTACGGCAAGAACACGGGGCTCGAAGCTCGAGTCGTGGCCGAAGCGGCCCGCCTGACGCCCGAGCAGGTCCAGGCCGTCTGGGCGGATATCGATCGCAAACGCTCAGGCACACGTTATCTGCACATGGCGCCGCTTCTCCTGCATACACTATGAGCGATCCGAGAAGCCAGATCCGCGAGTTTGTCGTGCAGAACTTCCTGTTCGGTGAGAACGGCGATATGACCAATGACGCCTCTTTTCTGGCGCAAGGGATCATCGACTCGACGGGTGTGCTCGAGCTGGTGGCCCACCTCGAGAAGACTTACGGCATTCGAGTCCGCGACGAGGAGTTGACGCCGGACAACCTGGATTCGATCAACGCAGTCGTGGCATACGTCGAACGTAAGCTCGAGGAGAGAGGGTGGTTGATGGTTGATGGTTGATGGTTGATCCGTCTGGGCAATTCTTCTCTGAAAGGGCAACCGCTCGGGTGAACCGCGAATGGACCCTGTAGGCCGCGTGCCCCCACGCGGCGCGAAGGATGTCTCCGATGACTGACCGACGCCGGCTGAGGGCAGCCGGCCTACAGCGTGGCAAACAACGACGTTGTTGGCCGCGTGGGCTCACGCGGCGGACTACACGGGCTAACACAGCGTGACAAATCTGTTGGTTCAGGACTTTCTCGAGCAGAGCGCAGCGCGGTTGCCGGACAAGACCGCGCTCGTGTGCGCGGGAGGGAGGTTCAGCTACGCGAATCTCGACGCGATGGCGAATCGCTTTGCCTGGACGTTGATCGCGTTGGGTGTTCGCCGGGGCGATCGCGTGGCAGTGAACCTCGGGAACGGCGTCGAGGCTGTGGTGGCCATCTTCGGGACGCTCAAAGCCGGCGGTGTGTTCGTGGCGGTGAATCCGTCGACCAAGTGTGACAAGCTGCGCTATATTCTCCAACACAGCCGGGCGACCGTTCTGGTCGCGGAAAAGCGAATCGAGTTGGAGAAGTTGATCGCGGATTGCCCTGGGCAGGTTCCGACTTTGAGAGGCCTCATCCGGTGCGGCAAGGCGATGTGCACGTCCGCAGACCATGTCTGCGAGGACAGCGATTCTCTCGATGAAGCCCGTAGCCGCGGACGTGAGTCCGCGCCATCTCGCTCCGTCGAATGGAGAGATCAGCGCCGTTACACGACGGCGGCCACGGTGTCCAAGTTGACTGAGCAGTCCAACAAGGAACAAACGCCCCTCGAGGACATGACGTTCGACGAGGCGCTGGCGCGATCGCCGGACACCCGCCCGCCCCGACAGAACATCGATTTGGATCTGGCCTGTCTGGTTTACACATCCGGCACGACTGGGGAGCCCAAGGGCGTGATGAGCGACCACAGCAATGTGGTGTTCGCTTCGGGATCGATCATCGGGTACCTCGAAAACAGGGAGAGCGATATCATCATTGACGTGTTGCCGCTGTCCTTTGGCTACGGACTATACCAACTCCTGATGACCTTGCGGTTCGGTGGGACCCTGGTGCTCGAGAAGTCGTTCGCCTACCCGGCGTCGATTCTCAAGTCCATCGAGCGGGAGCGCGTGACCGGTTTCCCAGGGGTGCCAACCATTTACGCGATGCTGTTGAGCATGGATCTGTCCGGCTTCGACCTTTCGAGTCTGCGTTACCTGACGAACGCGGCGGCAGCCCTGCCGGTCAGTCATGTCATCGAGATTCGACGGAGGTTTCCGAAGGCGACCCTTTTCTCAATGTACGGCATCACAGAGACCAAACGGACGCTCTATCTGCCGCCCGAGGAACTCGATCGCCGGCCCGGCTCGGTCGGCCTGCCTATTCCAGGCACCGAAGCCTGGATTGAAGACCCGTCCGGGAAGCGATTGGGTCCCGGTCAGGTTGGGGAACTCGTGGTGCGGGGCCGCCACGTGATGCGGGGTTACTGGAACGATCCGGCGGCTACCGCCAGGCGTTTCCGTCCGGGGCCGATTCCCGGCGAGCGGCTCTGCTATACCGGCGATCTTTTCCGCACCGACGAGGACGGGTTCTTCTACTTTGTCGGTCGGAGCGACGACATCATCAAGATCTGCGGTGAGAAAGTGGCGCCCAAGGAAATCGAGAATGTGCTGTATGAGCTTGGGGACGTGGTCGAGGCGGCGGTGGTGGGTGTGCCGGACCCGTTGCTCGGGCAGGCGATCAAGGCGTTTGTGGTGGTCCGCAATGGCGCGCTGACGCCGAAGCAGGTGCTCGCTCACTGCCGCGCGCATCTCGAGGATTACATGGTGCCCAAGTACGTCGAGTTCAGCAAAGACCTCCCGAAGACCGAGTCGGGGAAGATCAAGAAGACTGGGCTAATATGATCGGCAGACGTGAATGTTCATGTATTGAACCGCAAATGGGCGCGAATGGACGCGAATCGAGCGCGCCCGGCGTGGCGAAGTCCCGCGCCAGCGCCTACACGTCAACCGAAGCGATGCTTCACAAACGGGGTCAAGAACACTCGGGCTCCATGATCCCTGCTGCTGCAACCGCACGCCTTGCCGAGGGGGCCGCCTGGGTCGCATCGGCAGCGAAGTCGCGAAGCGTTTGGAGTGCGCGCGGTTCACCGCCGCTTTCCGAACACGGTGGTAGGTATCGTCCCAGGCAAAGCGGTGCTGAAGCACACGCACTCCAGACGCTTCGCGACGTCGAGCGCGCCCGGCGTGGCGAAGTCCCGCGCCTGCGGGAAGTGCGCGCGGTTTGCCGCCGCTTTGGGATGCGCTAAAGCACCCTGGCCTGGAGTTTTGTGAGTATGTGCGGAATCGCCGGGATTCTGAACCCCCCATGCACCGTGCCGGCGGACGAATTGATGCGCGGCATGCTTGGCATGATCCGGCATCGGGGCCCGGATCAATTCGGGGTCTATCTGGGGGACAGGGTGGCGCTGGGCCACGCACGGCTCAGCATCCTCGATCTGAAAACCGGCCAGCAGCCGATCGGCAACGAGGATCAGACGCTCTGGATCGTCTGCAACGGCGAGGTGTTTAACTACATCGAGCTGCGGAGGAATCTTGAGGCCCGCGGCCACCTCTTTACGACGACCACCGACACCGAGGTCATCTTGCACCTCTACGAGGAGTACGGACCCGACTGTCTGAATCGGTTGAACGGCCAGTTTGCGATCGCGATCTGGGATGAGAAAGACCGCTCGTTGTTCCTGGCCCGGGACCGGCTCGGCGTGCGCCCGCTCTTCTACACCCAACTCGAAGGTACGCTGGTGTTCGGATCCGAAATCAAGGCCATCCTTGCCCATCCCCAGGTCCAGGCCGAATTGGATCCGGTCGCACTCGATCAAGTCTTCACCTACTGGTCCACACTCTCGCCGCGCACGTGTTTCCGAGGCATCGTCGAGCTTCCGCCGGGGCATTACATGGTGGCCAAGGGTGGTCGGCTGCGAGTAAGTCCGTATTGGAGAATCGGGTTTCCTGAGGAAGGCGAGCGAGCGGAGCAGGGGGAGGGCCGACCGATCGAGAGCTACGTCGAGGAACTCCGCGCCTTGCTGGTCGATGCGACCCGGATCCGGCTGCGGGCCGACGTGCCGGTCGGGGCCTATCTGAGCGGCGGCCTCGACTCATCCACCATCGCCACAATCATCCGGGCACTTGGGGGCAACCGCATCGACACGTTCTCGATTGCCTTTGCCGATTTCCAATTCGACGAAAGCGAGCATCAGCGCCGGATGGCGAGGTTCCTTGGCACCGAGCACCAGGTTGTTTTGGCCACGCACGAGGACATTGGGAGCGTCTTCCCGGATGTTATCTGGCATACGGAGACCCCGATCATGCGCACCGCGCCGGCGCCGATGTTTTTGCTGTCGAAGCTCGTCCGCGACCGAGGTTACAAGGTCGTGCTGACGGGCGAAGGCGCCGACGAATTCCTGGCTGGGTACGACATTTTCAAGGAAGCGAAGGTGCGCCGGTTTTGGGCCAAGCAGCCCGATTCGATGTGGCGTCCGCTGCTCCTCAAGCGGCTCTATCCCGACGTCAGCCACCTGGGCGCGTCGGGTGCCGACTTCCTCAAGGCCTTCTTCGGCAACGGCCTCACCGACGTCGACC
>DAOOQY010000519.1:0-4067 GCA_035389025.1 Verrucomicrobiota bacterium | reverse complement strand
CATGGGGCTGGTGATCCTCGCGGTGGTGACGGGCGTGATCGCGGCCGTGGCCCACGGCGGCGGCGAAGGGATTACCTCGCTGGGGATTCTGTGGATACTCGGCAAGGCGGTGCTGTTCATCGCCGGGGCCATCGTCATAGGAAACTACATCCTGCCGAGCGTTTTCCGGGTCGCTTTCCGCCTGCGCGGGCACGGCATGCTGCTGTCGGTGTCGCTCCTGGTCCTGTTCGCGCTGTCGTACGCGGCGGGAAAGGCGGGCCTCGCACCGATCGTGGGGGCGTTCGCGGCGGGGCTGATCCTTGAAGAAGTGCATTTTCGCCGCTTCACCGAGCGCGGGGAACACTCGCTCCGCGAGCTGATCGAGCCGATCGCGACCTTCCTCGTGCCGATCTTCTTCGTGCGCATGGGCATGATGGTGGATCTCACGGCCTTCGGCCGGGTCGAGATTCTAGGGTTTGCCGCGATGCTCACGCTGGCCGCGATTGTCGGTAAACAGGCTTGCTCGCTGGCCATTTTCGACCGCCGCACCAACCGGCTCGCGATCGGACTGGGAATGATCCCGCGCGGCGAGGTCGGACTGATCTTCGCCGGGATCGGGCTCACGCTCATGCTCGACGGGCACGCGGTCGTGTCGAGCGAAACTTACGCTGCGGTCGTGATCATGGTCATCGTGACGACCCTGGTGACGCCGCCCCTCTTGATCTGGTCGATGCACCGGGGAGGGACCACCCGGACCGAGGCGCCGGCGGAAAAGTCCGGTGCGGCCGGCCGGCCGACGCCGTAGAATGGAGATCGCGCCGCTGACAATCGCAGGGCTGGAGTTCCGGCTGCGGGAAGAACCGGGAATCGAACGGGAATGGTTCACGGCGCGCCTGCGGGACTATCTCGCCTATGAACCGGGAGGGTGTTTCGCGCTCGCCGAAGGGGGCGAGACGGTCGGGATGGTGACCGCTTTGTGCTACCAGACGACCGCCTGGCTGGGGTGGCTCTATGTGGCGGCGGCGCGCCGCGGCGCCGGACTCGGGGAACGCCTCATGCGCCAGGGAATGGGGTACTGCATCGCGCGCGGGATGCGCTCGATCGTGCTCGAAGCGGTGGTGGAGGCGGCGCCGCTCTACCGGCGGATCGGGTTTCAAAGACAGTTTCGCACCCAGCACTACCGCCTCGAAAAAACTCGCCGCGGCGCGGCGCCCTCGCCGAGCGTGGCCGTGCGGCGCTTCGCGGCCGATGATCTCGTCCGCATCGCCGATCTGGACCGGCGGATGTTCGGACAGGACCGCCGCCGGGTGCTCGACCTCGTGCGGCGCAATCCCCTGCACCGGGGGTGGCTGGCGGAGAAAGAGGGGAAGGTCGCGGGGTACTTGTGGGCCACCAAGGCGGCGGCCAATAGGCAGGCGGGACCCTGGGTGATCGACCCGGGGACGGGGGATGCGGCGGAAACGGCGGCCGCGTTGTGCGACGCCGCCTTCGCAGAGAGCGACCGGCCGCTAATCCTGCGCTGCCCGCTCGTGACCGAATCTCGGGCGCGGCTGTGGGACGATCTCGGGGCGCAGGCGATTGACTATCACACCGAGCGGATGTATGCGGGCGAGGAGTATGCGCCCGAGGGAGAAGGTGTCCTTTGCCTGGGCTGTCCGGGGAAAGGATAGGCGGCGGGCCACGCAACTTGGACGGGCGCACCGGGGCGGGGCGGCGCGCGTTCGGGAGGAGACATCATTTCTCAAGAAATCGACGAGCGCACGAGAATCGGACTTGACAACGGGGGTTGGCGGGGTATCTTGGGGTCTGTTGATCGCGGGGTGGAGCAGTCTGGTAGCTCGTCGGGCTCATAACCCGAAGGTCGGAGGTTCAAATCCTCCCCCCGCCATTATTCGGAGTGGAAACTCCCGCCACAACGCCCAGAATCCCCTCTACATGGGGTTTTCCACATAGCTCAAGCCCTTTTCGCCCATCCTCTTCGGCTGGGTATGCTGTTAGTTGGCCGATGATTTTGCCAATCTCGTGCCTCGCAGCCAAGGGATCCGACTCGATCAGCTCTTCCAACCGTTTGAACCAAGAGGAAATATACCGCGAGTCTACTTTGATCTTCTTGGCGGTTTCGCGCCTCGACACAGATTCCAGTCGAGCATTAAGGTCGGCCAGCTGACGTTCCCTCTCCATCAGCGTCTGCTGCACGGAGGGTGAGGCATTGCCGGTACGGGCGATGTAGCCAACCAGATTCTCAATCTCGCGATTGACAGCGACAATTTGCCTGGCAATGCGATCCCGCTCTGAAAATGCGGTCTTCAGCTTGGATTCAATGACTGCGTTCACTTTAGCCACCAGCAGGTCGATAACGTCAGCGTCGAACAACTGCATCTTGATCGCTCGCATCGCCCGATCCTCGATATCCTGTCGTCGAATTCGGATGTTGTTCGGACAAACTGCGCTACCTCGGTGCCAGTTGAAGCTGCATCCGTACTGGATGTTCTTCGGGCTTCCGGTCCGAACCACGATGAGGTTGGCGCCACATATGCCGCACTTGAGGAGACCCGACATGAGATAGGTGCTGCGGGGGGCTTGCTCTCCCCGCTTATACTGCTCAGCGCTCTTAACGAATCGCGCTCGGACGGCATCCCAAGTTGCCTGATCGACAATTGCCAACTTCGAGTCCTTGTGCTCGATCCACTCCTCCCTCGGACGCTCTACGGGTACCCGTTTGCCTGTACTGCGCTTGCGTACATATCGGTTCTTGTTCCAAGTCCAGTCCCCGATGTATTTCGGATTGCGCAACATGTTTCTAATGGCATTCGGACACCAACTCGGGTTGCGGTTGCCACGCCTTCGCTGATCTCGTTCGCCCGGAGGTTTTATCCCCTGCTCGTTCAGGTTTTCGGCTATGTTCTTCAGGCCATGGCCGGAGGCATAGAGCGAGAAGATGAGCCTGATTACTCGTGCCTGTACTGGGTCAACACTGATGGCCGTTCCCAATCGCCTTGTCTGACCGGTCTTAGAGTCGCGGGCGCCAGATTGGTCGAGGACGGGCTCGTACCTGTAACCATAGGTGCGCCCGCCTGGATTGTACCCTTGCAGAACCTGATCCTCCATGCCCCGTCTCGTCTTCTTAGCCAGGTCGCGGCTATATAGGGCGTCCTTGATTCCGAACACAGGTAGGATCACATCTTCAGTCGTTTCATCTTCAGTATCGATATTGTCCGAGACGAAGTGCACATACACACCCGCCTCCTTCAAGTCCTCGACCGACTGAAACAGGTCCAATTTGTTTCGAGCGAGCCGGGATGTATCGTCGATCAAAACCCGGTCGAATGATCGTGGCCTTTGGCACGCCGCCCGAATCAGACGATGGAGTGCCTCGCGGCCTTCGGTGCTCGTTCCAGAAACCGCCCGATCCGCGTATATATGTTCCTCCGCGATGGTCCAGCCGCGTTCCTGGGCCCGTTTGCGGCAGTTCCGGACCTGTTGTTCGATGGACCGGTCGTTCTGCCTGTCGCTTGAGTATCTGGCGTAGATCGCACAGCGCATATAGAAGTATTACCGCTTTTCGTCATCAACTGCAAGCCGAATTCGAGTCTCCATCGCACAGAGGTGGGATTTCATTTCAGGTAGCTCCTTTGAGATCGCATTCTATGTCCGCTATGCCCTCTTATCAGACATAGACGATAGGTCGGATTGAGAACGCCCATTTCGGAATTGAACCAATGAGAACCCTTAATGTGAGAGGCGGGGAGCAACGCGGATCCGGGTAGTGGGTCAGTTTGAAGTTTCACGCTCTTTGTCCTCCAGCAATGTCACGATATCTTCGATCTCCCAAAGGTGGTCAGTTACGCCCGCCGCCATCGCCGGGGTCACTCTCAAGCTCTGGTGAATCCGGCAGAAATTATAGTACACAAAATGCAGGGCGACGGCATGCTCTAAATTCTCAACCTTTTTGGAGAAGCCATTGGTTAACCGGGTGAATCTCCGCATACTCATCCGCTTAGTAAGGATTTGGCATTCCACGTGAGACGTGAAGACGTTTTCGCTGGTGGGCTTGCCGGTAACCGTCTTTTTCTCGGCCCCGATACAAT
>DAOOQY010000518.1:0-4070 GCA_035389025.1 Verrucomicrobiota bacterium | reverse complement strand
CCAACCGCAATCCCAACGCCTCGCGCGCCGGACGCACGACTTACTCGATGACCTCGGTGACGCGCCCGGCCCCGATCGTGCGGCCGCCTTCGCGGATCGCGAACCGCTGCCCGCGCTCCATCGCAATCGGCGCGATCACCTTGATCGTCACCGACACGTTGTCGCCGGGCATGACCATCTCCACACCCTCCGGCAGCGAAACATTCCCGGTCACGTCCGTCGTCCGGAAATAGAACTGAGGCCGGTAATTCGTAAAGAACGGCGTGTGCCGCCCGCCCTCTTCCTTCGACAGCACGTACACCTCCGCTTTGAAATGGGTGTGCGGCGTGATGGTGCCCGGCTTGGCCAACACCATGCCCCGCTCGACGTCTTCCTTCTTGGTGCCCCGCAACAGCACGCCGACGTTGTCGCCCGCACTGGCCTTGTCCAGCAGCTTCCGGAACATCTCGATGTCCGTCGCCACGGTCTTGCGGGTCTCTTTCAGACCGACGATCTCGACGTCCTGCATGCGGTTGAGTTCGCCGCGCTCGACACGCCCGGTCACAACCGTGCCCCGCCCTTCAATGTTGAACACGTCCTCGATGCTCATCAGAAACGGCTTGTCAACCTCCCGCATCGGGAGCGGCACAAACTCGTCCACCGCATCGAGAAGCTTCTGAATCGACTCCATCGCCTCGGGATCGCCGGCCAGCGCCTTCTTCGAGCTTCCTCTCACGATCGGCGTTTTGTCGCCAGGAAAACCGTACTTGGTGAGCAAATCCCGCAACTCCATGTCGACCAGCTCCAGCAGCTCCGGATCGTCCACAAGGTCCACCTTGTTCAGGTACACCACGATCGCCGGCACGCCCACCTGGCGGGCCAAAAGGATGTGCTCGCGCGTCTGAGGCATCGGGCCCTCGGCCGCGTCGACCACCAGGATGGCGCCGTCCATCTGCGCCGCACCCGTGATCATGTTCTTGATGTAGTCCGCATGGCCTGGGCAATCGACGTGGGCGTAATGGCGCTGGTTGCTCTGATACTCGACGTGCGAGATCGCGATGGTCACTGTCTTGGTTTCATCCCGAACAGTGCCACCCTTTGTAATGTCCGCGTAGGAGATCGGCGTGGCCAAGCCTTTTGCCGCCTGGACCTCGACAATCGCGGCGGTCAGGGTCGATTTGCCATGGTCAATGTGACCGATGGTGCCAATGTTAACGTGCGGTTTCGTCCGCACAAATTGCTCTTTAGCCATTGCGATTCCTGCTGTTCTCTTCGGTTTCGGTTGCCACTCTCAATCAATCACTCAAGCTGGAGCCCATGACCAGGTTTGAACTGGTGACCTCGTCCTTACCAAGGACGCGCTCTGCCGGCTGAGCTACATGGGCGAAACCCACACCAATTCCCGTTTCGACGCCATCTCAAAACGGCAAACCACCTTCGCCCCTCGCCCTCTGGCTTGCTCCATCCGGACGGGGACAATCGGTTGTCAGCTCTTCCCAAAATCAGTTTTGAGCGCGCAAATCTAGGAGACCGCACCCCCCGGTGTCAACGAATTTCGATGATCTTTTTGCGCTCCCCCGTCCGGCCCCTCTTCAGACGATTGGTTTCAGACGATTCGTTTTGCTTCCCGCGCAAGTCTGAGGGATTCTGCTGCCTCGTTTCGCATGCGCACAATTCCAAACCCTGGCCGCGCCCCGGGCGGCAAGTACAACGCACGGCATTGCCCCGCGCTCGATGGGGTGATCACCCCGGCGGACTGCGGAGCCAAACGCGGCAGCAAGCTCGAGTGCCCCGACGACTGCCCCTTCTTCCCCTTCGCCCGCGCCGGTTTCGATCTCTGGGTGAAGGTGGACAACGCCTGGACGGCCAAGGCCCTCGACTACGTTGAGAGACACATGAAACTGGCGCGGTTCCAGGAGATCGTCCAGCGCCATCGGATTCCGATGCGAAGCGAGCAGCTCGAAATCGAATGCGCTGTCCAGAACGCGCTCTACACAGTCCTGTTCATCGAGCGCGACGACGCGGGCAAGACCCTCGTCCAGAAGTGGGAGAGCGAAAACTGGGCAGGCCTGAACAATGACGAGCAGGTGATGATGCGCTGCCGGCTCCGCGGGCGCCCGACAGTGATCGAGGTCCAGCGCATCGTCGACGCGTGGTTCGTCGAGTGCCTGGATGTCCTCGACCCCGGGGCCGGGCCGTTCCGCGTTCTCGATCGCGGGCTGGCCTCCGCAATGGTCCGCTTCAGCCGCCTTCTCACCTGGCTGATCCCGTACCCGCACTTCTCCCGTGTGTCAGCCAGCGCCATCGAAGTCCCTTACGCCCTCTGGCCCGATTGGCGGGCCGCCGTCGAGCAACGCCATCAGTCCGCTCGAGAAACGCGTCCGAATTTGACCCTCAAGGACTTCCTGGCCGAGGCGATCGTCGAAATCACCGTGCTCGTGGGAGAATTGAACGACGCCCACCGCGCCCGCATGCTCGCCAGTCTCGATTTCGAGCACTGCTTGACCCTCTTCCGCTACACCTGCCCGAGAGCCGATCTCGAGCGGGTCTTCGACGCAAAATCGGATTTCGAGCGGACGGAGGAAGGCGATCGATCGCCGACCGATCGCGCCCTCGCCGCTTACAACTGGGTCGGCCGGGGCGAATCCGCCACGCTCGCCCAGGTGACACGGGGCGATGCGGCTGCGGGGACGGACTCATCGGCTGAAACGGCGCCGGTGTTCGGAACCGTGCGACTTTTCGAGGGATTGGTGGCATTCGACACGTTTTCAAAACGCAAACAGGCCTTTCTTCGCCAAATGGTCGAGCGCGATTTCGGATCGTTGCTCGCGTTCGAACAGGAAACGGTCAAGAGCTTGGCCGCCATCATGGGCGAGCGCGAGCGGCGCGAACGCACCCTGGCGTCCGCGGAACATATGGCTTTCGGCGACGCCGCCCAAGTGGCGCCCGCCGCAACCGATCCCGCCCCTCAGGATGCGGACGCGGCCAAGAGGGCGCTGGTGGAACAGCATCTTCGTGATTATCGGGCGTTCCTCGACACGAGCATTGCTGCCCTGGACGGATTGACCCCGCGCGCGGCGGCGGTGAATCCGGAAAAGCGCGCCCGGTTGATCGAGTTGATGAAGCAGCACCTGGTCATCCTTGAACAACGGAATCGCGACCAAGGCTTGAACCTCACACTCGACTGGGCCCTCGAGGAACTGGCGCTTCGCGAGTTGCTATGAACCCCCATTCTCCTCGCTCCTCGGCCCGCATGTTCCAGGCAGGTGTGACCGCCGCGAAGCGGATGACACAACAATGCGGACCGCGGCGGGCTGGCCGGGATCAGGTCCAGCGCGGGGTCTGCGATCGAACCAGGCTGGCGTGGCTGCCGCTCCTGGCCGGGCTGCTTGTGGCATGGGGCCCGATCCAAGCGGCGGACGCCATCCAGAGGGTTTCCACCTTGGGCCAGGCGATCGCCCGGCTCACCGCCGATTACGGCGCTCTCTACCCGTCCGGGCAGCGCCACGCCGAGCGGCTCGACGCGATCCGCCAGGCCCTCGAAGCCGCGTCGCCGGGCTCATCGACCGCCGCGGACGCGCAAATCGAGACACTCGAACGCGAGGCCTTGCTCTCCCATCCCCTGATCGAGGCGCATCCTCTGCTCTTTGTGGTCCGACGCCAGTACGCCCGGGACCACCACAACACGGCGACGTTCTTTCCGAAGGCCAAAACCGAGTTCAACGACGGCGCATTCGCTGGCGGCGGCGCGCTGCGTCTGCTCGATCGGAAGACGGGGGGGCGTCTGACCACACTGGTCGAACTGCCCGAGGGAATCGTGCGCGATCCGGACGTCGACTATGACGGGCAGCGGATCGTGTTCGCCCTGCGCCGCAACGCCGAGGACAGCTACCACATCTGGCGGATCAGGCCCGACGGCACGGATCTCGAACAGCTCACGTTTGCGGAAGACGTCGATGATCTTGACCCTGTCTGCCTGCCCGACGGAGGGATCGTCTTTTCGTCGACGCGCGAGCCCAAGTACTGCATGTGCAACCGGCACATCATGGCAAACCTCTACCGGATGGAGGCCGACGGCTCGAACATCCATC
>DAOOQY010000517.1:2211-4073 GCA_035389025.1 Verrucomicrobiota bacterium | reverse complement strand
ATGATCAGTTCCTTTTGCTTGTCGATCATCGCCTCGACGACGTCGCTGTTGTGTCCGTTCTTCTGCGCCTGCGCCCGAATCTTGGCGCTGATGGCCGATGTCGCCTTGATCTCCATCGTCTCCGGCATGGCCTCGACTCCCGTGCCTCCGGGCGAGAGCATGATGGGCGCGGCGGCGCCAATCACGCTCTCCGGCGCCATGAAAATGCGCTGGGTTGCGACCGCGATAAACGCGCCCGCGGAATACGCGTTGCGGTTGACATAGGTCACGGTCTCGCCTTTGAACTGCGAGAGGATTTCGATGATCTCTTCGGTCGAGTCAACACGCCCGCCATTGGTCTCCATGTCCAGCACCAGCAGGTCGGCTTTGGCATCCATTGCCTCCTTCACCCCCCGGCGCACCAGGTACACCAGCGGCGGCATGATGTCGTCGCGAATCGGCAGGAGATAGGCCTTCCGGGCCGGCATCACGGTCAGCTCGGCATCGGCCGGGATGCCGGGCAGCGGCACGGCCAGCGCGGCCGAAACCAAAAGGAGCCAGAGCTTCATGGCCGGACACTAACGCACTCCGGCTCGGCCTGCAAGATGGCCCCGTGAGTCGCCGGTCGCCGCCTGGCGAAACCGTGTGAGCAACTGCCGGCGCGCCCAGTGGATCAGTGCCGCCGCATAGGCAATCCCCAACCCGGACAGCAGCATCCGCAACGCGTAGTACACCCACGGTGCCACGCCACTCCTCGCAATCAATGCGCCAGACCAGACGAGCAGCACGAGCAGGATCGAACTGACCAGCCACGGAACAAGAATGGCCCAGAACACCGCGCGTCCCACAGCCGGCGTCGTCGCACGCGCGCGGAGCCCGAACCAGAGCGCAAGCCAGACCGAGGCAACCTCCGTCAGCATCGTCTTGGCAATGCCGGCCAGACGGGTCGCCAAATCCAGCCAGGCATCGCCTCCAGACCCAATCCGATAGAAGAACAGGAGAGGCAACGCAAGCAGCAGTCCCTGGACCGACAGCGGCCAGCGCATGGCGCGCCAAAGGACATTCCATTCCGCAAGCGCCAAGCTGGCTGGAGGGATTGGTGTGCAAAGCAACGACTCGAGGGCGCCCGATTGGTGCAGGTCGGTCATTCTTCGCGCTGCCGCAAGACCCAGGAGTGTGGCGGGCGCAAGTGCGGTCAAGACCTGGACGCCCATGGAGAGCCCCGCCAGGCCGCCCGCCATCGTCACCCCCAAACCGCGCCAGAGCAGGGGGGTCGAGGCGCCGCACAACGGCGGCAGCAGCAACGCGACCCACACTAGCACGCGGGACGGTGCGCGTCGCCAGGCCAGCCAGCCCGCCGGGTCGTCGGCCAGGGTCGGGACATCGGCGCGGATGCGGCGGGTGGAATGAAGCGATGGAGGAACGCGATACGGCCAACCCGATTCCTCCGGTGCTGGCGCGCGAGGCGGCTGCGCAGGCTCGGGCGTCTCGCGCCCACGCGCTTCAATCATGCCGCCGGCCCAAATCAGGAGTCCCCATGCGGCGCCATGCACGGCCATTAGCGACAGCCAGAACCGGCCCGGGTTCGCCCGGTAGGCGATGTCGCCTGAGGAAACCATCAGCACGCCAGGACTCGGGCTGGGCCACGTCTGAACCAGTGGCAGGAGGCACGCCAGGGCAGGAAGCAGCGTGAGGGCTGCCACCAGAGCCGAGGCGCGCAGCAGCGCCTCATGGTCTCCGTGAGAACGTGCGCTGCCCCACAATCCGCCCGCGGCGGCCAGGAAGACAGTGTCGAGCAACACGAGTTGGAGACGCCAGAATTCCCCTGCGGTCACACCGCCCGCGCCTATTGCCAGGCCCAGGATGGGGAACGCAGCCATGAG
>DAOOQY010000517.1:0-2111 GCA_035389025.1 Verrucomicrobiota bacterium | reverse complement strand
CGGTCACACCGCCCGCGCCTATTGCCAGGCCCAGGATGGGGAACGCAGCCATGAGCGCGCACAGCAAGTTGAGCGCGTGCGCAGCCAGCTTGCCCAGGACCACGTCCAGGCCCCGCAGATCGGTGAGGAACAGCAGGCCAAGAGTCCCCTCCCGCTTCTCGTGACTGATGCTGTCGGCAGTCTGTCGCACCCCTTCGATCATGCCGAAGACCAGCGCGCTCCAGCCCAGGCCATGCAGGAGTTGTTGCCCGCCCTGCATCGCCGACGAGGCGCTCTCGATCCACAGAAGCAATGTGAGGCCCGCCAAACCCGCCACCAGACCGATGCCCACCCGCAGCCAAACGGTGTAGGGGCGGCGGGACTGAACGCGCAATTCGCGCTCGACAATCGAAAGGGCGATCACAGGACTTCGACCGCCACTATAGCGAGCCACAGCCTGCCAAGAGGGCATTGATCGATTGGGCGGCCCGGCGGCCTTGCCCCATGGCGATGATGACGGTTGCGGCGCCTTGGACGATGTCCCCCCCGGCGTAGACGCGGTCCAGGGAGGTTTTTAGGTCCTGATCCACTTGAATGCGTCCGTACTTGTCCGCTTTGAGGCCCGGGGTCGCCTGGACCAGCAGGGGATTCGAGTCGTTGCCGATCGCCACGATGACGCCGTCCACGTCCAGAGTGAACTCGCTGCCATCAATCGCCACCGGCGAAGCGCGCCCGGACGGGTCAGGCTCGCCAAGCCGGTATCTCAACAACTCGACGCCGATGACCCGGTCCGCGTCGTCGCCCAGAATGCGTTTCGCGTTTTCGAGGAAATGAAACTGAACGCCCTCTTCCTTCGCATGCTGG
Organism: Verrucomicrobiota bacterium; assembly: GCA_035389025.1. Taxonomy (GTDB): domain Bacteria; phylum Verrucomicrobiota; class Verrucomicrobiia; order Limisphaerales; family J093; genus MWFF01. The sequence continues at coordinate 1,268 of DAOOQY010000517.1, read as the reverse complement.
ATTTCCTCGAGACGGGCGGGCATCTCGGCTTCAGTCCGGCGGTAGATCAAATGCACCTGTTCGGCGCCCAGCCGAAGAGCGCTTCGGGCGGAATCCATGGCGACGTTGCCGCCGCCAAAGACGGCGACCCTGCGCGGGTGCAGGATGGGCGTGCTGGCCCGTTCGGCATTGTAGGCGCGCATCAGGTTCACCCGCGTCAGATACTCGTTGGCGCTGTACACCCCGACCAGGCTCTCCCCCTCCACGTGCATGAACTTCGGCAGGCCGGCTCCCGTCCCGATGAAGATCGCATCGTAGCCATCCTCGTCGAGCAACTGCGCCATCGTGCGGGTGCGGCCCACGACGAAGTTGGTTCTGATCTCGACGCCGATGCGAATCAGGGCCTCGACATCCGCCTCGACGATGCTCTTGGGCAGCCTGAACTCCGGGATTCCGTAAACCATGACTCCGCCGGGTTTGTGGAAAGCCTCGAAAATGGTCACGGCGTGCCCCTCGCGGCGGAGGTCGACGGCCGCGGTCAGGCTGGCCGGACCGCTGCCGACAATGCCCACTTTCTTGCCGGTGGCGGGCTTGATGTCAGGCGCGGCAGCCCAATGCTGTTGGCGTCCGAAATCGGCAACGAAACGCTCGAGCCGCCCGATCGACACCGCCCGGTTCGGGTCCTTGTGCATCTTGCCGACGACGCACCGCGCCTGGCACTGAATCTCCTGAGGGCAAACGCGTCCGCAGATTGCCGGAAGCAGATTGCTCTCCTTCAGAACTTCGAGCGACCGCCGCAGGTCTCCCTGCGCAATCGCTCCAATAAACCCCGGGATATTGACTCCGACCGGGCAGCCTGCGATGCAGGGGGAGTTCTTGCATTGGAGACACCGCAGCGCCTCGAGTTGGGCCTGTTCCCGCGTGTAGCCCAGCGCCACCTCCGACATGTTCCGAATCCGATCGAGCGGAGCCTGGTTGGGCATCTCCTGGACGGGAATCTCGCGGCGTTCGGCCGTGGAGAGACTTGCCCGTCCAGCCAGTGCATCGAGGCGGGCGCGCGCCTCGGCCGCGAGGGCATCGATCGTCTTATGGGCCACTCGGCTTCTCCTGGTTGTGCGGGGGATGCTGGCTCGAGCGACACCGATGCTGGACGCTCTGTTCCTGCTGTCTGTAGGTCTGCATCCGTTTCGCCATGCTCTCGAAGTCGACCTGATGACCGTCGAACTCAGGTCCGTCGACGCACACGAACTTCACTTGACCGCCCACCGTGACGCGGCACCCGCCGCACA
>DAOOQY010000516.1:0-4073 GCA_035389025.1 Verrucomicrobiota bacterium | reverse complement strand
TCCACGACTATCGCCTCCGTTGGCGCCCCCGTTACTTTCGATGGGAGCGGCTCTTCGGACCGCGACGGCGAGGTGGTTTGGTGGGAATGGGACTTCGGCGACGGCACGACCGCGGAAGGGGAAGTTGTGACGCACAGCTACACCAACTCCGGCCGGCACATCGTGCGGTTGACCGCTGTCGATAACGCCGATGCGGAGCGCGGCGCCACCAACGAGATCTTCGTCACCGGCGTGGTGGACACTGGCGGCGGCTTCACCATCTCCGGCACGGTGATCACGGAGACTCCCGAATCCCAGCCCATGTTCCAACCGGCGCCGGCAGTGCCCATGCTGATGGATTGGCGCGACGCCCGCGGCATCCAACTGGTAGGCACCGCCACCGTGGGCAGCTCGAAGAAGTTCCAGGTCACTTTCACTAGCCCGGTACCGTCCGGCCTTGTGCTTTACCAGTTGCCAGGTGGGGAATCGGTCAGCCACACGATCCTTGATGAACACACCATCGCATTTTCCGTCTGGAGAAATGCCGGGCCCGCCGATTTGCGGTTTGTTCTCGGCAAGGCCTACCGGGCGCCGAGGATGACCGATTTCGTCCGTGAGCCGGGCGGAGTGCTTCGCTTTAGCGTGCCCACGGAGAGCGGTTGCCTGTATCGCGTGCGCGGCTGTGCGCAGCTCCAGGGGGGCGTCTGGGAGGACATCGAGTGGGCGGAATCGGTGGAAGGCCCGTCGCGCACAGGTCCGATCGTCGGCACGGGATCCAGTGCCAACGTGTTTCTCGATCCTCCCTCAGGCAATACTTTCATCCGCTTGGAGCTGGCCCTGCCGGAATAATCACAACGCGTTTCCGCAGTCTGAGGCGGTCTACGAGGAGCGCTCCCAGGAGCGGTACGGCTTCCCTGGCCCGCCGTAGCCTTGGGGAAGGCGGCTGGCGGCCGACCTGCCCGCCGAAGCCTCCGCCGATGTGTGGCCGCACCCCGATAGGTCGGCGCAGGCGGGTCGTCAGGACGGTCCTGCGCAAGTGCCTCGAGTGCGGCGACATCAAGCAGGGCTTCGCCCGCGTCCGCAGCCCTCGGGAGCGCGAGGAGCTTTTTGTGGCGTTTTCCTGCCGTGGCCGGTGTCCTTGTTCCCAACAGGGTCAGTCCCGAAATTCAGGAGAACAATTGGATTCACCCGGCTGTCTGGCCTCTTTCGAAGTCGGTGCGACCGGCGGCGCCGCTCGTCCGCCGGCCCCGTCCTTCCTGAGGAGACGGCGCATCGACGACTTCGCCGAGGCCCATGATTCCTACACCGATGGACGGGGAGGAGGGCGATTCGGTGGAGCGATTGGTTCACCAGTCATGGACGGGGAGCATCGCGCCAAAGCTCTGCGTTGTGTGTTGGTCACACGCCCCTCGCTCAAGAACCTCTCATGAATTGGCGCTGTCCAATCACTGTCTCGCCCGCTCCGGGGCTTGTCGAAGCGCCACGGTGGCGTATATTGGAGGCAACTCACAAACCACGAGTCCGTTTTCAGACTCTTTTGGCCAAGGACCAATGAACTCCGGGCGAGCGACGGATGTTCCCGTTTTCGCCACCACGCATTGGAGTGTGGTGTTGGCGGCAGGGGACTCGTTCTCGCCCCAGGCTGCGCAGGCCCTCGATGAGCTGTGCCGCGCTTACTGGTATCCACTCTATGCCTATGTCCGGCGGCAGGGGCACAATCCCGAGGACGCCCAGGACCTGACGCAGGATTTCTTCGCGCATTTGTTGGCCAACGGCTTTCCCCGGGGTGCGACACCCGAGAAGGGCAAGTTCCGCTCTTTTCTCCTCGCTTCACTGCGCCATTTCCTGGTGGACCGACAACGACGCGCAGACGCGGTCAAGCGCGGCGGGGGACAGCGGCTGATCTCATTGGACAACAAACAGGCGGAAGCGCGGTTCCGCTTGGAGCCGCGACATGATTTGACGCCCGAGAAGCTCTACGAGCGCGAGTGGGCTATGACCCTGCTGGACCGCGCCCAGTCGCGTCTGCGGGAGGAATACGCTGTCGCGGGTCAGGCCGAGCACTACGACCGGCTGAGGAGTTTCCCGCTAGCGGAGAAGGGCGAGCGGTCTTTTCATCAGGCCGCGCGCGAAGCGGGTCTGACCGAGAGCGCCCTCAAGTCAGCCGTCCATCGCCTCCGGGCGCGCTACCGCGAACTGGTTCGGGAAGAAGTGGCGCACACCGTGGCCAACCTGGCAGAGATGCAGGAAGAGGCGCGGCATCTGATTGAGGTCATTAGCGGCTGAATGGCCTGGTGGGCAGGCTTCGAAAGTTCAAGGTTCGGGATGCATGTGCTGGAGTGAGGACGAGGATGGGAACACCGAGCACCGCTGAATCGTGAACCGTGGGATGTTCTTTTGCGTATTCATCAGTAGAAGATGCCGCCGGTTCTGACCTGTTTCGAGTGTGGCCGACCGCTGCCCGAAGGCAGTTCCGAGGCGCTATGTCCGGTGTGCGCCCTCCGCAGTGTCGCCAACGGCGCGGGTGAGCCTGTGCCGGACGCCGCGCTGGCAGACCTGGCGGGCGCAAGCACGAATGCCAATTCCCCGCCCTTGACCTTCAGTCTTTCACGACCCGCATCGGCCGTGCCTGCGGTGTCGGCATCGGGTTCACTTCCGCGTTCTTTCGGTGACTATGAGTTAATCGAAGAGATCGCGCGGGGTGGCATGGGTGTGGTTTACCGGGCGCAGCAGAAGCGGCTCAACCGCATTGTGGCGTTGAAACTGATTGTGGGCGGGCCGCTGGCCTCGGCGGCGGCGATGCAACGGTTTCACGCCGAGGCGCGGACGGCGGCGGCGCTTCAGCATCCTAACATTGTGGCCATTCACGAGGTTGGGGAGCACGAGGGCCAGCCGTTCTTCTCGATGGACTACGTCGAAGGCCGGAATCTGGCGGACCTCTTGCGGGACGGTCCGCTCCCGCCTCGGCGGGCGGCCGGCTACACCAAGACCATTGCTGAGGCGGTCGAGTACGCCCACCGGCAAGGCATTTTGCATCGTGATCTCAAACCCTCGAATGTCTTGATCGACCAGTTCGATCAGCCGCGCATCGCCGACTTCGGCCTGGCCAAACGAGTGGAGGAGGCTCGACTCGCAACGTCCAACACTGAACGCTCAACGCCCAACGCCCAACTGACGCTCAGCGGGCAAGTGTTGGGATCACCGAATTTCATGGCGCCCGAGCAGGCGCAGGGGCGCCACAGGGACATTGGTCCACACAGCGACGTCTATTCCCTCGGCGCGCTTCTGTATCATCTTCTCACCGGTCGCCCGCCCTTCCAGGCTGCCACGCTGACCGAAGTGCTGCGGCAAGTGGTCGCGACCGAGCCGGTCGCGCCGCGTCGGCTCAATCCGAGCCTGCCCCATGATCTGGAGACCATCTGCCTTAAGTGCCTCGAGAAGGACATCTCGCGGCGTTACGCGACAACTCAAGTGTTGGCCGATGACTTGGGGCGTTTCCTTGAAGGCAAACCGGTCCTGGCGCGGCCGGTGGGTCGGTTGGGCAAGCTCTGGCGCTGGGGCCGGCGCAATCCGCGACTCGCCCTGGCCACCGGCGTGGCGGTGTTGAGTCTGCTCATCGGTTTGGCTGGTGTAAGCTGGCAGGCGCGTCGGGCCCAAGCCGAAGCCCTGCTCGCCCGTCGCCACGCCTACGCCGCCGACATGAACCTGGCCCAACAGGCCCTCGAAGACCATGACCTGGCCCGAGCCCGTGAACTGCTCGCTCGCCACCGACCCCAAGGAAGTGACGATTGGAGAGTGAAGAGGGATGAGCAGCAAACGCGAGGCGCGCGGTCCGCTCACGCTGCTGGCGGATCACTCATCACTCATCACTCATCACTTTCCACTGACTTGCGTAGTTGGGAATGGCGCTACCTGTGGGGGCGCAGCCGAAGCGAGGAGCGTTTCACCCTTTGCCAATACTCGAATGCCGTCTCGGCCCTGGCGTTCTCGCCGGACGCCAAGTGGCTGGCGGTGCGCTGGGAGAACGATGTCTTGGCGCTCTGGGACGCGGTGGCGAAGTGTCCGATGGTTGAACTCCCCGCCCGTGCCGTCGT
>DAOOQY010000515.1:0-4091 GCA_035389025.1 Verrucomicrobiota bacterium | reverse complement strand
TCTTGTCGCGGTCCAGCTTGGTCTTGGGCTCGACCGCCATGGAAATCACCGGCTCCGGGAACGTCGGAGGCTCGAGAAGGACCTGCGCCTCTTCGTCGCAGAGGGTGTCTCCCGTGATGATGTTCTTCAGGCCGACCAGAGCGGCGATGTCGCCGGAGTAGACACTCTCGACGTCGATTCGCTCGTCGGCCTGGATCATCATCACGCGGTTGATGCGCTCGCGCTTGCGGGTCCGCGGGTTGTAGATCAGATCGCCTTTGCGAATCTGGCCCCTGTACACGCGGAAGAAGACAAGCTTGCCCACGAACGGATCGGTCCACAGCTTGAAAGCCAGCGCGCAAAACGGGCCTTCGTCGTCCGAGGCCACCTCCACCGGCTGATCTGAACCGCTGCGGTCCAGGGCGGTCGGGGGCGGAACATCGAGCGGGGATGGGAGATAATCCACGACGGCGTCGACCAGCGGCTGCACCCCCCGTTTCTTAAACGCCGATCCGCACAGGACGGGGATGAACTCGATTTTGCAGGTCAGGCGCCGAATCGCCCGCTTGAGCACATCGGGGGGGATCGGACGGTCCTCGATGACGAGGTCGGCAATTTCGTCGTCTTTGTTCGACACGGCATCGACCAGTTCCGCCAAAGCCATGGCCGCGCGCTCGCGATGCGTGTCGGGAATCTCGGCGACCGTGTACTGCAGACCGATCTCGTCGGTTTCGTCGTACAGGATGGCCTTCTGGTTCACGACGTCGATCACACCGTTGAAGCTGTCCTCTTGACCGATCGGGATGGTGACGGCGTAGGCGTAAGCGCCGAGCTTCTTGCGCATCTCCCAGACGGCATTCTCGAAATTCGCTCCCACCCGATCCATCTTATTGACGAAGGCGATGCGCGGGACGCGGTATTTGGTCGCCTGGCGCCAGACGGTCTCGGACTGGGGCTGAACGCCGGCCACTCCGCAAAAGACGGCCACGGCGCCGTCGAGCACGCGCATGGATCGCTCGACCTCCGCCGTGAAATCGACGTGGCCCGGGGTGTCGATGACGTTGATGCGGTGGGCAACGCCGTCGAACAGCTTCACCATCCCCTCGGACTTCTGGGTCCAGTAACAGGTGGTGGCGGCGGACGTGATGGTGATCCCGCGCTCGCGTTCCTGTTCCATCCAGTCCGTGACCGTGTTCCCGTCATCGACGTCGCCCATGCGATGGATGAGCCCGGTGTAAAAGAGGATGCGTTCCGTGGTCGTCGTCTTGCCGGCGTCGATGTGAGCCGCAATCCCGATATTTCGGGTGTGCTCCATCGTGTATCGCCGGCGCGGCGAGTTCACGGTCTGGCGGTCTTCCGTCACAGTTAGAGTTGCTATGGCCACGGAAAAAAAGAGACCCCGATTCCACTCGGCCCTCGGGGCGAATCCGACAAAGACTCCGCTACCAGCGGAAGTGGGCAAAGGCCTTGTTTGCCTGTGCCATCTTGTGCACGTCATCCCGTTTGCGGATGGCGTTGCCCTGGCCCTGGTACGCTTCGAGGATTTCGGCAGCCAGGGCCTGCCGCATCGGAACGCCCTTGCGGGCGTCTGCAAAATCCACAATCCAACGCATGGCGAGGGAAACCTGCCGGTCGCTCGGGACTTCGAGCGGCACCTGGTAGGTCGCCCCGCCCACCCGGCGGGGCTTCACTTCGAGGCGCGGCTTGGCGTTGTCCACCGCCCGCTGCAGCACATCGAGCGGATTGACGGCCAGGTCCTTGGCCGCAATCTCGTCGAACGCCCCATAGACGATCCCTTGCGCCACGTTCTTCTCACCCCACTTCATGACCATGCTGACCAAACGCGACACCAAAGCGGAATGATACTTCGGATCGGGAGTGATCGGTCGTTTAAATGCTCGGCGACGTCGCGACATAAAAATCTCCGCGCGGTTCTAGGCAGCGGCCGCGGCCGCCGCAGGTTTGCCGGCCTTCGGGCGCTTCACCCCGTACTTGGACCGGCTGACGCGACGCTTCTCCACACCGGCGGCGTCCAGGGTGCCGCGCACGATGTGGTACCTCACGCCCGGAAGGTCCTTCACACGCCCTCCGCGCACCAGGACAATCGAGTGCTCCTGGAGGGTGTGCCCCTCATCGGGAATGTAGGCAATGACCTCATGCCCGTTGGTGAGCCGCACCTTCGCCACCTTCCGCATTGCGGAGTTCGGTTTCTTGGGCGTGCGGGTCATCACCTGCAGACAGACGCCCCGGCGAAACGGCGCGTTGTGCAGGGCGGGTGACTTGCCCTTGTAACGCAGCTTCGTCCGGCCTTTACGCACGAGTTGGTTGATGGTCGGCATCGCAAATGAATCGAGTCGTGACCGCTTCCCGCCGTCCGACGCGGACGGCGGAAAAAAACGGAGCGCGGATCATAGCAGGGAGCACTTCGGCTGCAACAAATATTTCAATTTTTTTACGCTGTTTCATTTTATCACAGCGTGAGCGGATTGTCGGCAGGCAGCGCCGCGGGCGCTTCCTCGGGCGCCGGTTCGACGAGCAGCCTCACCTGAATATTGCGATGCAGGTCGCAGCCCGTCCCCGCGGGAATAATGTGTCCCATGATCACATTTTCCTTGAATCCGCGCAGATAGTCGATCTTGCCCATGGTGGCGGCCTCGGTGAGCACGCGGGTGGTGTCCTGGAACGACGCGGCGCTGAGGAAGCTCTCGGTCTCGAGCGAGGCCTTGGTGATGCCAAGCAACACCGGCTGCGCCTCCGCGGGTTTGCCGCCCATCTTCTCGACCCGCTGGTTCTCCTCCTCGAAGACGATCTTGTCCACCTGTTCGCCCCACAGGAACTGCGTGTCCCCCGGCTCGGTGATGCGGACCTTGCGCAGCATCTGCCGGATGATGATTTCGATGTGCTTGTCGTTGATGGTGACGCCCTGGAGCCGGTAAACCTCCTGGACCTCGTTCACCAGGTGCTCCTGGAGGTCCTGCGGACCGCACACATCGAGAATCTCGTGGGGCACGGTGGGACCTTCGGTGAGTTGCTGGCCCTTCTTGACAACGTCGCCTTTGAACACGATGACGTGCTTGCCAATCGGAATCAGATGCTCCTCTTCGACGCCCGTCTGAGGGTCCTTGATCAGGATGCAGCGTTTGCCCCGGACGCTCGTCCCGAAATCGACAATGCCGTCGATCTTCGAAATCTCCGCGGCGTCTTTCGGGCGCCGCGCCTCGAACAACTCCGCCACCCGCGGCAAACCGCCGGTGATGTCCTTGGTCTTCGATGTCTTGCGCGGCGTCTTGGCCAGCAGCGTGCCGGCCACGATCTTGTCCCCTTCGCCCACCACAATGTGGGCCCCGGACGGAATCGGGCAGATCGCCACGACCTCTCGCTTGTCGTCGCGGATCACGACCTGGGGATGCAAATCCTCCTTGTGCTCGATGATCACCATCGCCTCCTGGCCGGTGGTCTCGTCGACCACCTGCTTCATGGTGACGCCCTCGATGATGTCCTGGAACTCGACGCGCCCCGCTTTCTCGGACAGAATCGGCACGTTGTACGGATCCCACTGAACGAACGTGTCGCCGCGCTTGACGCGTCCGCCGTCCGGGGCGGAGATGATCGCTCCGATCACCACCACGTGGTTCTCGAGTTCGCGTCCGTCCTCGCCGAGGATGGAGACCGAGCCATTTTTATTCAGGACGATGTGGTTGCCCTCTTCGAGCTTGACAAGCCTCAGATCATTGTATCGCACGACACCGTCGTACTTGGCCTTGATCTGCGGCTGCTTGAACACCTGCGAAGCCGTGCCGCCGATGTGGAACGTCCGCATGGTGAGCTGAGTGCCCGGCTCCCCGATCGACTGGGCGGCAACAATGCCAACCGCTTCGCCGATCTTGATCTTGCCGCCGGTAGCGAGGTTCCGGCCATAGCAGGCGGCGCAGACGCCCTTCTTGCTCTCGCAGGTGAGCACGGACCGGATGCGGACCCGTTCCAGGTCCGACGCCTCGATCTCCCTGGCGATCTGTTCGTCGATTTCATGATTGGCCTGGACCAGTTTGCGCTTCGGGTCGCGCGGATCCAGAATGTCGTCGCAGGCCACCCGCCCGACGATCCGGTCGGTG
>DAOOQY010000514.1:0-4093 GCA_035389025.1 Verrucomicrobiota bacterium | reverse complement strand
TGCGCCGCGGCTGCATGGATCGCCTGGCTCCAGTGGCCGCGCCCGGCCCATCGCGTCCAGGGACCGATGCCGCATGAGGTCTACGTCTGGCAGCGCGCCTGGAGCGAGCCCGTCGTCACGGCCGTCACCCAGGAAACCACCCAATTCTCCCGCATCGTGGCGCTGGCGGCGGAGGTCCACTGGGAGAAGGGCGAGCCCAAAGTCGTTCGCGTCTCCCTGGACTATGGCGCGTTGCGGCAGAGCCGCCGCCCAATCGGCCTGGCGATGCGGATCGGGATGTTCCCAGGACCGTTTGCTTCCGACGACCCCCGGGCCCGGTGGCTGGCCGGGCTCGCCGCCTCGCTTGTCGGGGAAGCCAGAAGCCGCCAACTCGAAATCGGCGAACTGCAGATCGACTTCGACTGCGCCGAGTCGAAGCTGGCCGGATACGCCCTCTGGCTGGATGCGATTCGACGAGGCGTGGCGCCCCACCCGGTGGTGATCACGGCCTTGCCGTCCTGGTTGAAGCGCCCTGACCTGTGCCCGCTCGTCCGCGCGGCGGATGGTTTTGTGCTTCAGGTCCATTCGCTCGAACGCCCGCATCGGATCGAGGATGATCTGCAGCTCTGCGATCCTCTGCGCGCGCGAAAGGCGGTCGAGCGGGCAGCGCGGCTGGGTCGGCCGTTCCGTGTCGCTCTGCCCACCTATGGCTACGTCGCCGCGTTCGATCCCGGCGGCAATTTCGTTGGCCTGAGCGCCGAAGGCCCCGCGCGGCAGTGGCCGGAGGGGACTCGAACCCGGGAGGTGCGCGCGGACCCGTCCGCGTTGTCCGGGCTGATCCGGCAATGGACGAACGACCGTCCGGAGTGCATGCAAGGCGTCATCTGGTACCGGTTGCCGGTTCGCGGCGATCGTTTGAACTGGACGCTGCCAACCCTGGCGGCCGTCATGGCCGGCCACGCGCCCGAAGCCGACCTGCGCATCCGTCTGCGCCGGACGGACCCGCGGCTGGTGGAACTGGAGCTGTGCAACCTCGGCACGGCGGATCACAACGCTCCCGTGCAGATCGCGGTGCGCTGGGAAGGCGCCCGACGGGTTGCGGGAGACGCGTTCAAGGGATTCGATTTCCGGGAGCGCTCGAACACCACACTCGAATGCTGGAGCGATTCCGAAATCGACCGTCTGCCGCCCGGCGCGGCGCGGACCGTGTGCTGGCTGCGGTTTGATCGGGAAACTGAGGTGAACGCTCAACTCCAGTGAATGCGCACATCCGGAATGGCCGGTGCGCCCCGCCAGTCGGCGCTGTGCCCCGCGGCCTGACCACCATGAGATCGACGGGATCAGAGACAGCAGCCGCGCGCGGCGCGGTGTCTGTCGCGGCGCTGACGGCCGCCTTTGCGCTTCTCGCGGCCTGCGCTCCGCCAGCCCGTGGATGCGGCCCGTTTTTTCCGAACTCCTTGCTGGCGGATCCGGACCTCGCGGCCCTTGCCGCTCCGAACGCGGTCTTTGAACTCGAACTCGAGCGGATGCGTTTGATCGAGACCAACCGTCGTGCGCGTCCCAGCAAGGACTATGCCCAAGACACGCTGGCCGCCGAACTCGAAGACCTCCGCCAGGCCCTCGATCGAGCGGGTGTCTCATCCGCGGACCGGGACCGAATCGTCGCCAACCACCGTCTCGAGCGCGAGAAGATCACTCCGTTCGCTCCACGGGATGCGGCGGATGGCGAATGGAGCGGCGCAACAACCGCCTTCGAGTTGCGCCCCGCCTCGACGAACGACATCCGAATCGCCCCGGACGCCGTGCCTCGAATGGTGGCCGGTTTGCCGGGTGAGTTTGCGGATTACTTTGTGGGGAGTGTAGCTTGGCACAGGGGGGACATCGCGGGGGCGCGGGGGCCCTGGTTGCATTTGCTCGAACGGCCCCCCGCCGAGCGCCATTTCAAGTCCACTTGGGCAACCTACATGCTGGGCAAGAGCTGGGAGGAGGAGAGTCCGGGCCGGGCGATCGCCCATTTCCGAAAGGTGCGCGCCCTGGCAGACACGGGCTTTGCCGACTCCCTCGGGCTGAGCGTGGCCAGCCTGGGTTGGGAAGCCCGCCTCTGCCGCCGAGCCAAGCGATTGGGCGATGCGATCGAACTGTATCTCGAACAACATGCGGCTGGCGACCCGTCCGCGGCAGTGTCGCTGGACTTCGTGGCCTCGGATGCCTTGCGCGGGGGCTTCGGCGCGCTCCAACCCCTGGCGCGTCGCCCGCGCCCGCAACGGGTTGTGACGGCCTACCTGATCGCCGGCGGGCATACCGCGCCCGCCATCGACATCGATTCGCCGCTCAAGGAAGGCATCCTGAAGGGCTGGGAGGCCGTCTCGACCAGAATCTCCGCCGTCCCCGCTCCCAAGAGGTCCTGGCACACCTATCGGGAACCGGTCCTCCTCTGGCTCGAGGCGGTCGAGAGGGCGGACGTGCGGGATGTCGAATCCGCCGAGCAACTCGCCTTGGCGGCCTACCAGGGCGGTGACATCCAAGCCGCCGAACGCTGGCTGCAGCGCGCGCGGTCAACACCGGTCACCCAGTGGTTGCGTGCCAAGCTCCTCTTGCGCCAGGGCAATACAGTGGACGCCGCCGCCTTGCTCGCCGGCATCTGCCGCCAGTTCCCTGTTGTGCAATCGCCCGAAATCAGCGCAGCCGGCGACGAATCTCGGCTGCGGCCCAGCCGCGCCACAAACACGTTGGCTGCCGATCGCTTGGGGGGCAAACGCCTGGCCGACAATCTGAATACGCCGGCCGGCAGCTTCGAGGCTGTGCCAATGCAGCAGCAGGTGATGGCCGAGATCAGTTTGGCGCGTCTGGCCCGGCGCCAGTTCGTCGAGGCCCTCGACGCCCTGCTCCACTCCGCTCCGGTCTACTGGATGGACGTCGCCTACGTGGCGGAACGGGTTCTCACGCTTCCGGAGTTGATCGAGTACGTCGATCGCCATTGCCCGCCCTCCGCCCCTTTGCCCGCGGCCCTCGCCCCTGCGTCCGATGCCGACGAGCCCTCGGCGTTCGAGGCCGCCTGCCAGGCAGCCCCCAAACACCCGCCCGCCGAGCGCATCCGCTATCTCCTGGCCCGGCGCCTGGTCCGCGCCAACCGCTGCGCCGATGCCCGGCGTTACTTCCCGCCGGACTGGCTGCCGCTCTTTGACCGGTTCCTTGCCGGACGCCTCGAAGCCGACCGCAGCGACCGGTCAGCCGAACAGAGGGCTTGGGGGCTGCTCGAAGCGGCCCGGATGACCCGGCGCTATGGACTCGAACTGCTGGGCACCGAGGTCGAACCCGACTGGCGCATCCACGAAGGCAACTTCGAATTTGGCGTTACGCTTGCGACTCGCAGCACCCAGACCACCAACGCGCTGGGCCCCAGCCTCGAAGAAATCGCACGGGCTCAGGCGCACCGCGCCAACCCCGAACGCCGCTGGCATTACCGCCACACGGCGGCGGTAATGGCGCAAGACGCAGCCAGGCTCTTGTGCGAGTCGCGTGACCCGAACACCACGACCGCCCAACGCGCCGAAGCGCTCATGCGCGCCGCGCGTTTCACTGTCGATCACAACGTAAGCTGGGTTCCGGGCGCTGATGACGATTCGGCACCCATCGAGCCGGCTCCGCCTTCGGGGGACCCGCTGGCCTTGCTTTGGAGCAAGGGCTACACCGCCTCAGCCCTCGCATGGGAGGCCGCACGCTTGCTCCCAGACAACTCGGACGACACCGCGGGCATCCTCTGCCTCGGGGGACGGTGGATCGCAACCCTGAATCCGAGCGTCGCGGACCTCTTCTACAAGGCCCTGGTGAATCGAAATCGGCGCACCGCCTTGGGAGCCGCTGCCGACAAACTCCGCTGGTTTCCCAGCGTCGACCGGGACGGACGCCTGCTCCCCCCGCGTGCGGATTGACCAACGGTCGAGCATTGCGCGTCTGCGCCTCGATCGCCTACTCTGCCGCAAATCCACATGAAACCGAGCGTATCAACACGGCTTATGTCGATTGCCGCGAGTTGTCTCATGGCGATCAGCGCGACCGGTGCCAGCGATCCGCGACCGAACATTGTTGTCATCCTCGTCGATGACATGGGGTA
>DAOOQY010000513.1:0-4110 GCA_035389025.1 Verrucomicrobiota bacterium | reverse complement strand
GGATACACTCCCTCCCTCGGGCCTCGCATCTGGCCCGATGGCGCTCCCGCCAAAAACCGGAATGAATTCTTGCACAGACCCTGAGGAGGACGCAAACCCGCGGGATTGACCGTTCTCCTGTTTGCATGGCTGCGAGAAGGACCCGGCGCAGTGCCACCGCCGACTCATTGCGGAGTTCATGGCCTGCAGAAGCTGGATCATCGAACATCATGTCGTACGATCACCCTCAAGCTCGTTCTTGCTTGTCTTTTCACTTGCCGTCAGCCGCATTTCGAACTACCGCCATGAGCGAGCCGTTGAAACCATATTCCTTTGCCTATGAAAACTCCTCGATTCCTCTGCGCTTCCGGGATGCCTCGCCGTTCATTTCTCAATCTCGCGGCGGTCACCTTGTCCTCGTATGCGGCAAGCGGTTTGCAGGCGCAACCCGCCGAGCGCAAGCCGCCCATCGGTGACGGCAAGCTGCGCATCATCGTTTTTGGCGCCCACCCGGACGACTGCGAAGTCAGCGCCGGCGGAACCGGCGCCAAGTGGGCCGCACAGGGTCACCACGTCAAGTTTGTCTCCTGCACGAACGGCGACATCGGCCATTGGGGCATGGCGGGCGGGCCTCTCGCTCGACGCCGAGAAGCCGAAGTCAAGAAGTGCGGCGAGATTCTCGGAAACCAAACGCAGGTGCTCGACATCCACGACGGCGAACTGATGGTGACCATGGAGAACCGCCGGTTGATTTGCCGTCTCATTCGCGAATGGCAGGCGGACATCGTCATCGGTCACCGTCCCAACGACTACCACCCCGATCATCGCTATGTGGGCGTGCTCGTCATGGATGCCGCTTACATGGTCACGGTCCCCCACTTCTGCCCCGATGTCCCCCATCTCACGAAGAATCCGGTCTTTCTCTTCACCGAGGATGATTTCCAGCGGCCCAATCCATTCACGCCCGACGTGGTGGTCGCGATCGACGATGTGGTCGAGAAGAAGCTCGCGGCCATCGAGGCGCTCGAATCCCAGTTCTATGAAGGTGGCTGTAACGGAGGACCCCACCTGGTGCCGGACCCCAACGACGCCGCCGCCGTGGCGGCGAGGAAGAAGGCAGTCCGCGAGGAATGGGCGGGCTACTTCTCCGCGACGGCGAGACGATTCCGCGCCGTGCTCGCCCAGCATTACGGCAAAGAACGCGCGGAGACGGTCAGATTCGCCGAGGGATTTGAGATTTGCGAATACGGCCGCAAGCCAGACCGGGAGGAACTGAAGCAGCTCTTCCCGTTTTTCGGAGCCTGACCATCCTCGCCAAAACAGTTGAAGCCGCTTCGCCCGCTGATCCCGCGAACGCGCCCCTTCAGGACCAACGCATCGGCAGGAGGCCGGGAGCATTCGCCCTTGCTGGCCCCGGTCACACGCCCCCGGGCCCGGCAGTGGAAACAGCGCGGCGGTCGCTGGATCGTCGAGTGCGGCGCACGCGTTTTGGACCGCAGGCAACCGCTCACGGCTGACGAAGCCTTCGCCTATTGGTCGCAGAATCCCGATTGCTCTTCGATCCGGCACTGGTCCAAGGCGTGCGTGGTCACAACTCACCACGATGACGGCACCGCTTGAATCCGCCCCTCGGCCTGCTATGTTTCGGCGCATCATGAAGGCTCTTTTCGCCCTGTTTCCCCTCGCGGCAGCCCTCGCCAGCGCTCCGTCCGCCTGGACCGCCAATGTGCGCGTCTGCCCGGCACCCGAGGGTGAAAACCTGTCCAAGGACTTCCGCGTGACCGTCGAAGACCAGCCGGTGCCGGTCTATCTGGCCAAGGTCGCCCCCGCCGATCCGGCCCGGCGCTGGAAGGCGATGGACGACAAAGCAAACTCCGCTGACTACTTCGAGCTGGCCTCCTTCGCCTCCTTCGACATGTCGGGCGCGGTGACGGTGACGGTGGCCTGTCCGGAAGCCATCCAATCGGCGAAGGTATTGCCGTCCTCATTCGGCATCGCCCCGACTGTGGAAGGCGGGCGGTTGCGCCTGACGCTCAAGGAACCCGGACCTTTGACCATCGAAGTGAACGGCAAGTGGACGGGAGCGTTGCACCTGTTCGCCAATCCGCTGGAAGTCGATCCCCCCCGACCCGGCGACCCGACTGTCCTGTATTATGGCCCCGGCATCCACGAAGTGAGCCACCTGGTGGTGACGAACAACCAGACGGTGTATGTCGCCGGCGGGGCGGTGGTGCGGGGCGTGATTCGTCCGGAAGAGAAGTTCCAGATCAGCACTTACAGCGGTTTGCGCACGTACTCCCCGACCTTCGTGCTGCGGGGCACCAACATCACGTTCCGCGGGCGTGGCATCGTGGACGGCAGCCTCAGCACCACGCACGCCCGGCACCTGGTTCTCGTGGAAGGCCAGGACGTCACCCTCGAAGGGGTGATCCTGCGCGATTCCAGCACGTGGACGGTTCCGATCCGGCAGTCGGACCGGGTCCAGGTTCGGAACGTGAAACTGCTCGGTTACCGCGCCAACTCAGACGGCATCGACATCTGCAACAGTCGAGACGTGACCGTCGAGGGCTGCTTCATCCGCACGCTCGACGACCTGATCGTCGTGAAGACCGATCGAGAACAGGGCGCGGCCCGCCGCATTGTGGCGAAGGGCTGCGTGCTTTGGAACGAAGTGGCGCACGCCCTGAGCATCGGCGCGGAGTTGCGCGAGGACGTCGAGGACGTGCGGTTCACCGACTGCGACGTCATTCACGACCTGGGACGCGAGTGGACGCTGCGGGTGTACCACTGCGATTCCGCGCGCATCCGGAACGTGCGCTTCGACAACCTCCGCATTGAAGAGTCACCGCGACTCATATCGCTCTGGATCGGGAAGGCGTTTTGGACTCGGGACGAGCAGCGCGGTCACATCGAAGGTGTGACTTTCCGCAATATCCGAGCGACAGCGAACCCGCCGCACATTGAACTGAGGGGTTTCGACGAGACGCACGCCGTCGAGCAGGTCGGCTTTGAGGACGTCGTCGTGAACGGTCGGCCGCTGGCGGCGCGTGACGTCAGCACCAACGCATTTGTCCGAAACGTCACGATCAGGCCGTGAGCGGAAGCCGTCACGTCTTCTCCACCGGGCTGGAAGAGACGCCTGCCAGCCCAGGGCGAGAATGAGTGGCGCGAGGGCTCGAAACGGAAGGGCGTAACGAGCGGCTGCCAGCGCATGCCGCACAGAACTCGGCAAAGACAGGGGAACAATGTTCATGGTCGGTTCATGTTTTCGTTGAGCGGGGATCAGCGGCCTCGTGGAGCGGCGCGCCAGTAAAGCGAGTGGCGCTGGTGGTTGGGCGGCCTCGATCGTGCATTTCTCAGCACTCTTGGACATCGCGAAGCTGGAGTACGCAACAGAAGTGCCAATGCAGGCTAACCCGCATAGCAATCATCCTGCGAGGTCTGACGGCCCTGGGCACCGATGGGGTGTGAACGACGCGGGTTAGGGGCTCTGCGCGATCACACTGATCTCGTCGAAAAAGGCTTCTTCGTTGCAGATTCCGAGCGGGCCGCCATAGGCCACCTTGATCACCAGGCACACCGTCTTGCCGGCGTGGGGTCTCA
The DNA here is from genome assembly GCA_035389025.1 of Verrucomicrobiota bacterium. Classification (GTDB taxonomy): domain Bacteria; phylum Verrucomicrobiota; class Verrucomicrobiia; order Limisphaerales; family J093; genus MWFF01. The sequence continues at coordinate 528 of DAOOQY010000513.1, read as the reverse complement.
GGTCATAGGCCCGCGTCTGCCAGTTCTCCTCCCCGGGTGAGGAGCCAGGGTTGATGGTTTCGGTGGGAAACCAGTTGAGGTTTTGACCGTCGTGGACGCCGACCTCCAACAGGAAGTCGCTCTTGCCGGGATGCTCGTAGGGATCGCCGCTGACGGTCAAACGCAACTCGTGGGAGGTCTCCGCCGGCAGAGCGACTTTGCGCACGATGTAGCACGGGACGGTTTCGCTCTCCGCGTGCACCGCCAGAATGCCGCGTCGGCCGGGATTGGGATTGCCCGGATGGCCGCCTTTGGCCCCCGGCACGTCGATCCAAAACGGATGGGTCCCGGCATAGCATCCAACGATGCGGCAACGGTCCAGGTCCTCACGCCGGTCAAACCGGTTCGCGAGCTGGGGGTCGAGCGGTGTCGAGCGCAAGACCTGATCGAGGTTGGCCGGGTCGAGATTCGGGTGCAGCATGGCGACCCTGCGCGAGGCGAGGGGCGGCAGGGGCTCGTGTCGGTAGTCGGCCGGACCCGCCTGGTACC
>DAOOQY010000512.1:0-4114 GCA_035389025.1 Verrucomicrobiota bacterium | reverse complement strand
CGAGCCCGGGCGCGCCCTGATCACGTGGTGCGTGTTCGGGAATGACGGTGCGCAGTGGCATTTGCAGAAGTGGTTTGTGGATCAATGCGCTGCGCTTCGCTGCGAGCATCTGTTGGTGGACGCCGGGTGGCAGAGCGAGCGGTGGGGATGGCTGGCCGACGGTGGCGACCTCTGGGCGCGCCTTCAGGAACTGTGCGAGTACGGGGCGCGCAAAGGGGTCGGGATTGTCTTGTGGCATTCCTTCCCCGAAGGGCGCGAGGACAGTCCGGGCCTGACCCGGCCGGAGTCGCGCCGTGAACTGTTTCGCCGCTGTCGGGAGGCGGGCGTCAAAGGCGTCAAAATCGACTTCTTCAATTCCGAGCGCAAAGAGATCATCGAGGCCTACGAAGACCTCACCCGGCTCGCCGCCGAGCATCGGCTCATGATCAACTTTCATGGGGCCAACAAGCCCACGGGCGAGGTGCGGACCTGGCCGAACGAGATCACGCGGGAGGGGATTCGCGAACAGGAGTATGTGCTTTGGGACAAGCTGCCGCTCGAGCACTACGCTGCGCTGCCGTTCACACGGATGGTGGTCGGACACTCCGATTTTCTCCCGACGTATGTTCGGGCCAAGTACCTGAAGAACACGACAGCCGCGCATCAGATGGCCACGGCCATCATCGCGACGTCGTCGTTTCTCTGCTGGCCCGACCACCCGGACGATTACCTGGCGAGCCCGTTTCTCGGGTTGATCCAGGCGCTCCCGGTGGTTTGGGATGAGACGATTGTGCTGCCCGGTTCGCGCATCGGGCGGCTGGCGGCTTTTGCCCGGCGCGCAGGCGATGCCTGGTATTTGGGCGTGCTGAACGGGACCGATGAGCGTGTCGAGTGGGAAGCACCAGCCGATTTCCTCGGTGCGACCGAGTTTCTGGCCACGCTCTATCGCGACGCCGCGCCCCATCCGACGGGGGTAACGATTGTGACCGGGCATCCCGTGGGTCGCGGCGATGTCCTGCGCGCGGAGTTGGCTCCGGGCGGCGGGTTTGTGGCCTGGCTCAGACCCAAGCCGTGATCTACAGCAGGCCGGTCGTCTCGTCGAATCCGCACAGCACGTTGAAGCACTGCACAGCCTGGCCGCTGGCGCCCTTGACCACATTGTCCACCGCGCTCATGACGATGAGGCGTCCGGTGCGGGGATCGACGCGCCAGGCGATTTCGACCACGTTGGTTCCGACCACATTCTTCGTGTCGGGCAGGGCGTTGCCTTGGAGCAGTCGGACAAACGGCTGGTCCGGGTAGGCGGCCTGGTAACAGGCGGCGACCTTGTCCGCAAACGCGGCGGACTGGTCCTCGCCCTGCACGCGCTCGGACGGCGTGAAGTAGAGTGTTGTCAGGATGCCGCGGCTGACGGGGATGAGATGAGGCGTGAACTGGATGACAACCGGGGCGCCCGCGGCGGCGGAGAGTTCCTGTTCGATTTCGGAGAGGTGGCGGTGTTTGGGGACCGCATAGGGCCGCATGCTCTCGTTGCACTCGACGAAGAGGTAATCGATCTCGGCCTTGCGGCCCGCGCCGCTCACCCCGCTGAGCGAATCGGCGATCACCCCGGACGGTCTCACCAACTGTTGGCGCAGGAGCGGGATGGACGGCAGCAGGATGCTGGTCGGATAGCAGCCCGGAGAGGCGACCAGGGCGGCGTCGCGGAGTGTGTCGCGATAGACCTCGACCAGCCCGTACACGGCGTTGGCCAGGAGGTCCGGCGCCGGGTGGTCATGCGCGTAGAATTCGCGGTAGACGTCCGGGCTTCGCAGCCGGAAGTCGGCGCTCAGATCGATCACCTGGCATCCGCGTTGCAGGAGGGGCACCGCGAACTCCGCGGCCACCCCGTGCGGCAGGGCGAGGAACACGACCTGCGCCTGGGTGGCGAGGAGATCGACGTTCGGCTCGCTGAACCGCAGCGTGCGGGCGCCCGGGTGGCTGGCGAACTTGGGGAAGACCTGGGCCACGGTCCGGCCGGCGTACTGCCGGGATGTGACCGCTGTCAACTCGGCGCGCGGATGCCCGAGCAACAACCGCACCAGTTCCTCGCCCGAGTAGCCTGATGCCCCGACAATCGCGACTCGAACCCGCGCGGACATGCCGCCTGTGGGGGGGCGCGAAGTTCCATCCGTACCATGCACTGATCCGTTCATAGGGAGTTCAACCGGGCGGCCTGCGTTTGCGGCGCCCAGGCATCGACCTTGACCAACGGGCCGCGGGAATGCAAGCGCGGTCCGAGCGGCGGTCCAGCGGCGAAAAACAGCCTTGGACAAGCGTCCGCGGAGGTCTAGACTGGCGGGCGGCATGAGCAAGAACTTTTCGATCACGGCCCTGCTGGTCGCGCTGCTGTTGCTCGTCACGGCCCTGTTCGGGGCGTTCGCCCTGACGCACGCCCGTGTCGACGCTTCCGTGCGTGCCTTTTACGGCTACGAGCGCGCTCTGGAGACGCAGATTGTGATGGTGACCCGGAACCGGGCTGTTTTCCAGGCGATGGTCAACGATGCCAGGGAATACTCCAAGAAGAGCCCGGCGATGGCTTCCCTCCTGGAGCAGTACGCGCCGTCCCTGCAACAGCTCGAGTTGCAGAACAAACCCAGCACGCCGGCGGCGCCCAATGCCCCCGGTCGCTAACCTATGACTCCCATCGATCCGTCCACGCCGGCCGCATCCGGCTCGAACTCGTTGTCCGAGGCCGATTTCATCGAGTTGGTGAAGAGCGTGCGGTCCTTGCGCGTTCTGTTCAATCTGGCCCTTGCGATCCTGCTCCTGTTTCTGGTGACGTTGAACGCCTTCATGCTCTGGCAAATTCGGGCGACGCGAATCCAGGCGTCCCGGCTGACTCCGGCCGTGCGCGAGATGGAAAGGGTCGTTGGGGAGTACGAGACCAACAGTGTTCCGACCATGCAGCAATTCACGGTCGAATTGAGGCGCTTTGCCGAGAGGAACCCGGATTTTGCGCCGATTCTCAACCGCTACGCGGGGGCCATCCCCAGCGGCAGAGCCACCAATGCCCCGCCTCAGGCCCCGGTTGCCAACCCCGCTCCCAATAAGTAACACACTCTTTCCGCACCATGTTCGAAGCCATCCAGGTCTCCCTAGCCGCTGCCGCCGCCAAACTCGCCCATCTGCGGAGGTTTCTTTGACGTCCCAACCCGACAGAAGCGATTGGAGGAGTTGGATGCGACGATGTCCAGGGAGACATTCTGGAACAATCGCGAGCAGGCGCAGCAACTGATCGACGAGGCCAATTCGATCCGGAGCCGGCTGGGCCCGCTCTTCGAAGCCGAGACACAACTCGAGGATTTGCGGGTGATGGTCGAGTTGGGTCAGGCTGAGCCCGAAGCCGCGCAGGCCCCGCTCGAAGCCGAACTCGGACGCGAGGTCGCGCAGTTTGTGGAGCGCCTGGAGGCGATGGAAATCCGCGTTCTCCTGAGCGGGCCGCACGACAAGAACAACTGCATCCTGAGCATCAATGCCGGCGCGGGCGGCACCGAATCCTGCGATTGGGCGAGCATGCTCTGGCGGATGTACCAGCGCTGGGGCGAGCGGCGTGGGTGGACCGTGGAAGTGACCGACGCGGTCGAGGGGGAGGTGGCGGGCGTCAAGAGTGTGACGCTCACTGTCGCGGGCGAGAATGCCTACGGCTTCTGCAAGGCCGAGCGTGGAGTGCATCGCCTGGTGCGCATCTCGCCCTTCGACTCGAACAAGCGGCGGCACACCAGCTTCGCGAGCGTGGATGTGATTGCCGAGATCGAAGAAGGGGGTGAGATCGCCATCCCCCCGAGCGAGCTCAAGGTGGACACCTACCGTTCCGGCGGCAAAGGCGGACAGAACGTGAACAAGGTCGAGACCGCCGTGCGCATCACGCACCTTCCCACTGGCCTGATCGCCGCCAGTCAGAGCCAGCGTTCTCAGCACCAGAACCGCGCCACGGCCATGAAGATGCTGCTCTCGAAGCTCTACGCCCTGCGCGAGGATGAGCAGCGGGCCGAGATGGAACGTTTCTACGGAGAGAAGGGCAGCATCGGGTGGGGCAATCAGATTCGCAGCTATGTGCTTCAGCCCTATCGCATGGTCAAAGACCTCCGCACGG
>DAOOQY010000511.1:0-4115 GCA_035389025.1 Verrucomicrobiota bacterium | reverse complement strand
CAACTCGGCCAGGAAAGCCGACCCGCGCCAGGCCGCGACGGGCAAACGTCGGCCTGCCGCCATGCGCTTGAGGTCATGCCAAATCTGGCGCGGGCCAATTTCGCCGAAATGCAGATGGGGCGAGAGCCTCGACGTGCCCCGGACATCCGGACGGTTCCGCTGCTCCGCATACTCTGCAAACGCGCTGCTCAAGAACCGACTCAGATTCGCCTTTGCGCCCGCCTCGCCCGGCTGCCACGCGTCCCGGAGGCCCCCGGCCCAATCGGGGCTCGGCTCGAGATCGAACGCATCGAGCCGAAGCGATGCGGGCCATGCGTCCGGGGCCGGCAGACGCTCGATACGGCCCGTCGGCTCGACCGGGTCGGGCTCGGACAGGCAGCGTTTCCAGAAAGGAGTGAAGACCTGGAACGGGTTGCCGCTCTGATTCCGGATTGCCTCCGGCTCGTGCAGCAGCGCCGCATTGAACACTTCCACCTTCAGGCCGTTGCGTTGCAGTTCATCCCTGATCCGGGCATCCCGGGCCGCGACAGCCGGTTCGTAGCGCCGGTTGCAGAACAGGGCGGTGGCGCCGGTGTCCCTGGCCAACTGGATCAGCGCCGGCAAACTCGGCCCGCGGCGGAGGACCAGCCTCGAGCCGAGCGCCCGCAGGTCGGCGCTCAAAGCCTCGAGCGACTGATGCCGCCACCACCGAGACGCGCCGCCCGGAGCCCACGAACCCTCCTCGTCCGGCGCCCACACAAACACCGGCACAACCGGTCCGCCCTCCCGAACGGCCGCATCGAGTGCCGGGTTGTCCGCCAAACGCAAATCGGATCGGAACCAGTGGATCGAGGGACGCTTCATGGTCAAAGGACGCGGGTGCTCGAACACGCGTTGAGTTTCATGCCCGTTGTTGCCGCATGGCGCGGAGACACCTTTTAACCCGCATAGCAGACATCATGCGAGGTCTGACTGCCATGTGCACAGACGGGGTGTGAATATGCGGGTTAACGCCGCGCATCGAGCCCTTGCCAGCGGTGGGTCCAGCGGCCCGGTCCGGTGCTTTCGACGACGAGGGAATCGCCTTCGCGCCGCGAGCGCAGCGGCTGATGATTCTCGTCATCGAGGTACCGCCGGTCCATCAGGCCTGTCTGGACGAGCCTTTCGAGCGATTCGGGCAGATCGCCGTAAGCGAGCCGATGCGCATAGACCGCCCGGCCAATGCCCAGCCGGATGAAATGCGCCTCGTGGTGGGTCTTGATGCCGCGCGTGGCCTCCGGCGGCAGACGCAGCAACCGCAGCATCTCGACCGCCAGCGGCCCGACGTGACCCGCATCGTCTTCGAGGGCGCGAAACGCGACCGTGTGCGGCCCGGGGGCCAGCTCATGTGTGCCCAGTGAGAGATCGAGTTCCTCGGATTCGGGGGCGCGGAAATCAGCCCGCTCGATGGCGTCGCGTCCGTCCAACTCGATGGCGTAGAGGCCCTGCCCGGGAGCGGCTGACGCCGTCAATCGCACGGCGTAACGCCCGCCCTCGGCGACAACGAATGGCAGCGTAAGCCGCGCGCCGGCTTCGGTGTTGGGCCAGCCCAGCACGGGCCGGGCGCCAAACATCCCCGTGGTCTCGACCCGCGCCTTGGCCGCGCCGGTCGTTTGCGCCTCGCGGAACGCGCGGACGAAGTGATAGTGCTGCCAGGGAATGCGCCGCCCGGCAAAAGCGGGCACTTCGTCCCACCGCTTCGGCTCGCCTGTCTGATACCAAAAGGCCACGCTGCTGATGAAGTCCGGTCGATCGATGTAGAAACCCTCGGTGTCATCGACGCGATTGCCCTTGTGCTCGATGGCGACCTTGAGCGAATGGCGGAACCCGACCGGATCGAGCACATGCCAGCGGTAGCAGACGCCGCTGTCCCCGGCATTGTCCCCCTGCCATCGGGGCTGGCCGAACCATGGACCTGTCCGCGGGCGGAATCCCCAGGCGTCATTGAAGTAATCCTCGCTGCCCGTGCCCTGAAGACTCGGCACCGTCTCGCCATCGATGTAGAAGAAGTCGTCGCCCTCGCCCCACCAGCCGTCCTGGGCCAGCGTGACGGACATGACCGTGCCGACGTACTGCCCCTGTCCCTCGAGGTCAGCCAGGAGATAATCGCGCCCAGCCACCGCCGGGTATTCCTGGCGGTAGCGCGCGTGAAAGTAAGCCGTGTCGGCAGGCAGCGCGTCCAACTCGACCCAGTCCACCTGCCAGTACAGGCCCGCCATCCGATCGGGATTGTCGTTCGAGACCACGATTCGGGCCGACTTGGCAAAAGGCATGCGCCAAAAGCACGAGAGCGATCCTGTCGGCGAAACCTGCACGGGAACACTCTCGACCGTGGCCGGACGGCCCTGCCCGACGGCGAAGAACTCGCCGACCGGCGTCTCGATCCCCGGCTCGGGGCGCCCGTCCCAGTAGATGCGCAGAGAGAGGGCGTTGAGTTCATTGACGCGCCCGGCGTGGCTGGTGAACCAGATATGGGTGATGACGCCCGGTCCTTCGAGCAGCGGCATTTCGAGCGACTTGCCTGGAGGCAGGAGTGTCATATCCAGGTTCGCGTCGTTCCATTTCGGAAGCTGGTTGCTCGAAACACGCCGGTTGCGGCCCGTCGGCGGCGACGTCAGCGCGCCCAGCGCATCCGTCGAGAGGACGGGCATCGAGCAGCCGGCCTCTGTCCCAGCCGCCTTCTGTGCCCCCTCGACTCCCGATTCAGCGCGATTCTGGCCGGCACGCCTGTTCGAGCGACTTTCGAAAGCGATCCAGGCCGCGTCGTTCATGTAAGCCGCCGCGTACGCGAAGGGCATCGCCCCGTCGCGCCCGTCGCCCGCCGTGTTGCGGAACAGGAAGACGCCGCCACCGGGCTGGGCGGGATCGTTGCGATAGCCCACCAGCAACACGCTATGGCCGTCGTAAACAACGTCAGCAGGGCACATTTGCAGCACCCCATCGACCCATTGGGCCTCTTTGGGCCAGCGGAAGCCGCCACACACGGGCCAGCCCGCCGCCAGGATGCCCTTGATCGCGGCGATGTGCGCTTCGGTAAGGCCGGTATTGACGTTCCATTCCTTGATCCATTCGAGGCGCAATGCCAGCGGGAGTCGGGTCATGGCATCGGCCATGGCCTCGGCGGTCGGCGCACGAGCCGGGTCGAGCGCCGAAGCGTAAGGCATATCCTCCTCGAGACAAATGCCGTGCGCCGCATAGCCTTTCCACAAATCAGAGAAAAACGCGCCGTCCGTACCGTCTCCGCACATCGTATTGGCCGCCCAGTTCAGGAACTCGATGCTCAGACGCGGACAATGGCCCTGGCGCCTGGCCACGGCGAACTCGAGAGCCCCTGCGACCGTGAACACCGAACAGGTGGGGCGTTTGCCCTGCCGACGCCGGTCCAACCCCAGTCTGTCGAACTCGGGCCGCAGGTCAATCGCCGCGTTCGTTGCGGTCAGGCCCGGATTCGGAGGATCATCGGACCGCAGGTCCGGTTCGCCCGATTGCGCCGGGCAGAGCAGGAGACCTAGTGTGATCGCAAACGGGAAGGCGTATCGAATTCGCATCGGCCAGGATAGTCGCGGCAGCTCCCGAGCCTCGCAAGCGAATTGCTCGCGAGGGCGGCACCAATCCCAAGTCCTCGGCCACAAGAACAGCCCCGGTCTCTTCCGTTTCCCCTCTCTCCCGCCGTCGCGGGATCGGCCCTCCGACGTTTCCGCGCTAAGAAGCATGCGCGTCAGACACTCAAACCGCTCAGATCGACTTCGAGCCGTTTCTTCTCGGCGAGCAACTCGGCCATGCTGACCTTGCCCCGGCGCAGGCCGGCCTCGCGGCCCAGGATCGTGGCCAAGGCGCCGTCCACCGAGCGGCGGACCGTCTCGTTCTCGAAGTTGCCGTCGATCACGCATTGATAGAACTTCGCAATGTTGCGCACCGCGCCGGCTTCGTAGAGGTTCTGCACTTCGCCGTTGTAGCCATCGTCGGGGCCTTTGGACGCCACCCTGCCGCCGTAGCCAATCTGGGCGGTGCCGGCCTGGCCCTGCACCTGACAGACGACATCGAAATCGGTCAGGTTGTTGAGATGTTTGCCGCGGTGACTCAGAACAAGCCCGTTC
>DAOOQY010000510.1:0-4118 GCA_035389025.1 Verrucomicrobiota bacterium | reverse complement strand
GACTCCACCGCACAGACCAGCCGACCTCGGCCACCTGCTGCATCGCCGCCTGCCACGCACGCCGGGCCGGGGCGCCCGGCGGCGGTTGGATCGAGCCTTGGATCAGAAGACCGTTGCGGGTGCGGCGCTGCGCCGCGCCAGCGATCTTGGCGCCGTCGCACAGAACGTCGAACTGCTCGGCGCGAACGAAGCATTGGCCGGGCGCTCCCGTGCGGGCGGCGGCGGCCAGGTCTGTCTGCCACCCAAGCCGGTCAAAGGCGCGCCGCAGCCAATCATGGACACGCCGGTAGCTCTCCCGGGCGCGCAGTTGGTACCAATCATGCAGGGGCGGCACGACAACCGTGTAGGTGTAATCGCGATCGTGCGGCACGAGTCCGCCGCCGGTCGGGCGGCGGATGAGCGGACGGAGCGGCGTCAGGCGCGCCACCTCGGCGTAGGACTGGGAATAGCCGAATGTCGCGGCGGGCTCCGACCATTCGTAGAAGCGCAACAACGGATGCCCGAGTGTCGGCGCCGCCTCGAGGAGGGCCTCGTCCAAGGCCATGTTGTATGCGCCTGAATGCGGGCCGTGGACGAGGCAGAGCCAGGAGTCAGGAACGGACCAAGCCCGGTTTTCAAACGGTTCGCCGCTCATCATAATTCACCCCCCATCGGAGAGTGGAGTTTCATTTTGAGGACACCTTACGCCCATGATCCTCTGTGGGGCAGGTCGCGGGCGTTGAGCCGGCTGCACGCCGGCGCTGCGAGGTGCTTTGCGACCTCGCCGCTGGCGTGAGAAGGGGCGAAGTCCCGGGCCGGCGAGAAGTGTGTGCGCTTCAGCGCCGCTTTCCATGTCGATTCATGGGATGCGTTCACATTCAACGACCTAACCAAAGAGATTTGAAATTTCAGATTTGAGATTTCAAATTCCGAGAGACTTTTTGCCCAGATTTGCACAAGAAGGGTCTAATGCGCATGGGGACCATGAACCTGAAACACTCAACTTCCAACTCTCAACCCTCGACTCTCAGCTTGTTGGACGCGACCCGTTTTCGCGGGGCTCCGGGCCGACGCGCGGCCTTCGCAGTTCGGCCAGCTGAGGGACACCACGCGGACAGTTCGCACCCGGCGCAATCGGGCTTGCGCGCGCTGCAGCGTCGGCGTCCGTGCCAGATGATCCAGTGGCTGAAGAGGGTCCAGTCTTCCTGCGGCACCAGTTCCATGAGCACCCGCTCGATCTTCTCGGGTTGCGTCTCGGCGGTCAGACCCAACCGCCCGGCCAGACGCGTCACATGGGTATCGACCACCACGCCGGCGTTGACGCCGAACGCGTTTCCCAGAATGACATTCGCGGTCTTGCGGCCCACCCCATCGAGTTGCGTCAACTCGTCCATTGTTGGCGGGACGCGCCCCCCATGGCGGGCGACGAGTTTGTCGCAACAGGCGCGGATGCTTCTGGCCTTGTTGCGAAAGAAGCCCAGGCTCCGAATGTCGTTCTCGAACTCTTCAGGGCGGGCGCCGGCGTAGTCGGCGGCGGTCTTGTACTTCCGGAAGAGCGATTCGGTCACTCGATTGACCATCTTGTCGGTGCATTGGGCCGAGAGAATGGTGGCGACCAGGAGTTCGAGGGGATTCGAGTGGTTGAGTTCGCAGTGCGCGTCGGGATATGTGCGGCGCAAGCGCTCAACGATGCGGACCAGCCGTTCCCGGCGCGCAGCGTGCGATTCTCGGGCCATAGACGTCGCCCCAAACCGTAGAGAACCGATTCGGTGGGGGGAAGCGCAAAATGCCAAATCCGGGTTGTGGAAGGCACGAAATGGTTTGCGATGGAGGCCGGTGGTGTCTAGCGTTCGCGCACTTTGGCTGTCGGCCTGGGTGCAGGGCGGCGCCGGCACAACTCGGATATGACGCAGAAACCATTCACGGCGAACGAAATCAATGAAATGGCGGTCGGACTCAACCGCCTCGCCCGAAATCTTTGGTGGACCTGGGATCAGGAAGCCCAGGACCTTTTTCAGGAACTGTCTCCGCGCGGCTGGCGCAATCTCTACCACAATGCAGTCGCCGTTCTGCACGAAGTCTCCGACTACGAACTGCGGACGCGGCTGCAGGATCGGAGATTCGCCCAGCACGTGCAATTCGTGTTGCGCAATTTCGACCAGTACATGCGGAGCACGGACACTTGGGGTCACACGAACGCGCCCGAACTGCGGGAGCGTCCGGTGGCGTATTTCAGCGCGGAGTTTGGCTTTCACGAGACTCTGCCGATAGCCGCAGGCGGGTTGGGCGTTCTGGCGGGCGACCACGCCAAGTCCGCCAGCGACCTCGGCATCGGGTTCGTCGGCATTAGCCTCTTCTATCGGGAGGGGTACTTCATGCAGGCGATCAACCAGGACAACTGGCAGACGGAGTATTACACGTTGCTCCACCCCAAGAACCTCCCGATCGAGCCGGTTCTCGATCCCAAGGGCGACCCGCTGGTCTGTTCGGTCAGCATCGCCACGAGCCAGGTCCTGTTCAAGGCCTGGCGAGCCAACGTGGGTCGCAATCCCGTCTACTTGCTCGACACCGATCTGCCGGAGAACGAGCAGCTCTATCGGGACTTGACCATGCACGTGTACGGGGGCGACACCGCCACGCGCATCATGCAGGAAGTCGTGCTGGGCGTGGGCGGGGTCCGTCTGCTGCGCACCCTGGGCGTGCAGCCCTCGGTCTACCACATGAACGAGGGCCACGCCGCGTTTCTGGTCTTCGAACTGATCCGCGAGAAGATGGCCGAAGGGATGACATTCGCCAACGCGCTGGCCGCCACGCGGGAGGAGTGCCTCTTCACCACCCACACGCCGGTCGAGGCGGGGCATGATCGCTTCAGCAACGACCTCATGCATTTCACCATGCACCGCCTGTTCCGCCACATCAGGACTCCCGCCGCCGAGTTGATGGGGCTCGGACGCATCCGGCCCGGCGACGAGCACGAGCCGTTCTGCATGACCGTTTTGGCGCTCAAGGCCTCGCGCGCCGCCAACGCCGTCAGCGCGCTGCACGGCGAGGTCAGCCGCGCGATGTGGCGGCCTCTCTACCCCGACCGCCCCGTCGACGAAGTCCCGATCGGCCACATCACCAATGGCGTCCACCTGCCCGGCTGGATGAAGGGCACGGTGCGGACCTTCTGGAAGAGAAAGCTCGGGTGCGACTGGGAGAAGGGGCTCAACACGCCCGAGTTCTGGACGCGCGTGCTCGATCCGGAGTTCATCAGCGACGAGGAAATCTGGGCCATGCGCCACAAGCTGAAGCGCGAGATGATCGAGTTCAGCCGGCGCCGCCTCCTGCTCCAGGGAGAACGCCTCGGCCCCGGCGATTTCATCGCGTTCGATCACCTCCTCAGCGTCGACGCCCTGACGATCGGCTTCGCCCGCCGCTTCGCCACCTACAAGCGCGCCCCGCTCATCTTCCAACAGTTCGAGCGCATCGTCGAACTGGTCAAGGACCGGGCGCGTCCGATCCAATTCGTCTTCGCCGGCAAAGCCCATCCGCGCGATGACGAGGGCAAGAAGCTCATTCAGCGCATCATTCACCTGAGCCGGTTCAGCGCGTTGAGCGGACGCCTTATCTTCATCAGCAATTACGACATCCATGTCGCCCGCCAAATGGTGTCCGGCTGCGATGTCTGGCTCAACAACCCGCGTCGCCCGCTCGAAGCCAGCGGCACCAGCGGCATGAAGACATGCACCCACGGCTGCCTGAACCTGAGCATCCTCGATGGCTGGTGGCGCGAAGGCTACGACGGCACCAACGGATTTGCCATCGGCGACGATTCCCATCCCGAGAGCGTCGAGGAACAGGACCGGCGGGACAGCGAGAATCTCTTTCAGGTTCTGACCGAGGAAGTGATTCCCTGCTACTACAACCGCTCGGCCAACGGCATCCCGCGCGCGTGGATTCAGAAGATTCGCCGCGCCATGGCCACCCTCACACCCCAGTTCAACACCTGGCGCATGGTGCAGGAGTACACTCAGAAGTACTATCTGCGCCCCGCGAAACAGTGATCCGTGCCGCTCTGCCCGATCAAGTCCCAATCGCTCGAGAATCTCCAGGCCCAACTGCATGACTGGGGCGAGCCCGCCTACCGCGCCACCCAG
>DAOOQY010000509.1:0-4121 GCA_035389025.1 Verrucomicrobiota bacterium | reverse complement strand
GTCGAGCCGAAGGAAATGACCGTATCCATTTTGGCCCGTTTGGCCTGATCGATCTCGCGTTGCCTGGCCGCCTCGGCCCGGCGCAGGCGCTCCTGGAGCGTGGCCATCTTCGGAGCGTACTTCGCGCGCAGCTTGTCGGCGGCCTCATCGCGCGCCTCCCGAGCGGCCTGCTGCAGGCGGATTCGAAAATCGCGCTCTTCCTCTCCGGGCTTCGAGACCTGGTCCAGGGATGGGGATCGGAGCAGGGTCAGCCTGCGCTGGTTCTGAATCCAGGTCGCAAAGTCCTTCGCCCAGGCCGCGTAGTTCTTTGCATCGCCCGCGGCGGGCGGGCATGAGGCGAACTCAGCCGCCACCGGGCTCTTCTCCAACTGATTTGCCGTGATGGCGAGTTCTTCCGCCGCGGTCCAATCCACGGGCACGGCGCTGTCGGTGATGTCGGTCACCGCGATGAGATCCTGCAGCAGGTCCACCTTGAACTTCGCGTTGGCGTACCGGACCTGGGCGCTGCCGAGCACGCGCGGCTGGTAGACGATCGTGCTGTCCGGCGGCGTCGCACCCCGCACCGGCGCGAAGAACTGCGGCACCTGCGGCGGCAGGACGGGGCGGCTCGATCGGTCCCCGACCGGGACAGGGGCGGCTGGGGTGGATGGGCCCGGGCCGGCCGCGGCCGGAGGATCGCTCGATGGAGTGTGCTGATGCGCGTCGTTGAGCGATTTGATTTGCGACCGGGAAAGCGGGCCGCGCAGGTAGGACATTGCCCAACGCGACTCGAAGACATCCGGCTCGTCGTCGTGGACGTTGTGGAGCAGGAAGATGCGGCTGGCTAATCCGGCCAGCAGTTGCTCGGCGGCGGCGCGATCGAACTTCGCGCCACGCCCGGCCGCCGCGCCTTCGATGCCTTCGAGGACGCGGGCCTTGTCCCGATCGGTTTGGAGTCGCCCGATGAACCAGGAACCGATGTTCGCCAGGCCGCGGTAGTCGAGATCGACTGGATTCTGCGTGGCGACGACCAGGCCTACGCCGTAGGCCCGCGCCTGTTTGAGCAGAGTCAGCAGAGGCTGCTTCGAGGGCGGATCGGCAACCGGGGGGAAGTAGCCGAAGATTTCGTCCATGTACACGAGCGCGCGCAGGCTGTTGGTGCCGGACTGGCCGCGCATCCAGCTCAGGACTTGGTTGAGCAGCAGGGTGACAAAGAACATCCGCTCGGAATCGCCCAGATGCGCAATCGAGAAAATGGCCACGCGCGGCTTGCCGGCGTCGGTGTAAAGGAATCGCCCGACGTCGAGGGCTTCACCCTGCATCCATGCGGCGAAGCTGGGCGAGGCGAGCAGGTTGTTGAGTTGCATGGCCAGTTCGAACCGATCCTTAGCCGGGTAGAACGACTCGACATCGAGCACGCCGATCCGGCGCACGGGTGGCTCCTGAACCTCGTGAATCAGGCCGGCGAGATCGAGGTCGCGGCCTTGGCTCCAGGCGCTCTGCAAGAGATTGGCGAGCAGGATACTCTCCCGGCTCTTGACGGGATCGGCTCTGACGCCCATGAGCCCGAGCAGTCCAGTCACCATCGAGCCGACCCGCTCTCGCAGCAATTCCCCGTCCTCGAGAGTCTCCGGCGGAGGGACCGCGAACGACTTGAGGATTGAGACCGGGCGACCGGCGCTGCTCCCCGGCGTGTAGAGGGCGAAATCGGCCGCCGCGCGCAATCGCCGGATGCGCTCGCCATCCTGGTTCCACCGGGCGAGGCCTTGGCCCCAAAGCTCGGCTTGCTGCGCCGCGTAGTCGGCCATCGACACCCCTTTCTTGCGCGCGTCGTCCTCGTTGATCCAGGGCGCAAAGTCCTCCGGACGCAGCTCGGGGAATGTCAGGAGCAGATTGCCCAGATCGCCTTTGGGATCAATGACGATGGACGGGACGCCGTCCATGGCCGCTTCCTCGATGATGTCGAAGCACAATCCGGTCTTGCCGCTGCCGGTCATGCCCACGACCAGGCCGTGGGTCACGAGGTGCTTGGACTCGTAGAGCAGGAGCTCCGGAAGGCTCTGTTTCTGGCCCAGATCGTAGCGGCGCCCCAGATAGAAAACGCCGAGCTTTTCGTAGTCTTGCACAGTGAAAGTCAGTCCGACGCCGACCGACGCAACTCATGAAAGGTCGGTTCTACACACCGATGAATCCTGCTCGCCCGCAGCCAGGTGTTCAAGCCGAAAGGGGTCTTCAACTTCCACCTTGACTCCCGCCAGCGATCTGAGCACGCTACTAAGCGATATCCCCTAGGGGGGGACATGTGGCAAAAGAACCCGAAAAGACAGTGCGCGGGCGGACCGATTTTCCCTTCAGGACGGGGTGATGTTGTGGCTGGGACCGCAAGGGATTGGCCGACGACAGATAAGAACAACGAACGATCAAAAACCAAGGACCTATGTTGAATCCTATGAAAGTGAGACACACTGTGGCTTTAGCAGCAGTTGCCGGGCTGACAGCGCTCTGGGGAGCCTGTTCCACCGCGGTCGCCTCCAACTCGACGTCGAGCGCGTCCGGGGAGGATCAGATTGCCGGAAACAGCACCGTGATGCTGGCCCAGGCGAGTCGGACAACGCGGCCCCGGGGCGGGCGGGCGACGACTCCCCTGACACCGGCGCCAGCTCAGCCAGCCGTGACTCCTGTGGCAGTGAGCGCTGCCCCGCGAGCCGGGACTGCGTCGGCGGCTTTCCCCACGGGCAATCCCCAGACGGGCGCTCTGCTTGTCGAGAAGACCAGTCCGGCGGAGGTTCTCTTGGGCAAGCCGTTCGAAACCGTCATCAAGGTGAGCAACCTCACCAGCATGGCGCTTCAGGATGTCACGCTCACCGACCAGATGAGCGGGAACATTCGAGTCGAGGAAGCCACGCCCAAAGCGGATCGGAGCAGCGGGAGCGAATCGACGTGGGTCCTGGGCGAACTGGGACCGCGCGAAGCGAAAGAGGTGCGCATCCGCGCCGTGGCGCTGGACGAATCCCCCATCACGGGCTGCGCAACCGCGACATTCCGTCCGGTCGTCTGCACCACGATTGCGGTGGTCAAACCGGCGATCGAGCTGGTGAAGACGATGCCCGCCCAGGTGCTTCAGTGCGATCCGATCCCGGTCAAGCTGGTGGTGAAGAATAGCGGCACCAGTGCGCTGACGGGTGTGCGCGTGACTGACACGCTCCCCGAAGGCCTGGTGATCGACGGCGCCGCCGGGGCCAAGACGTTCGAAGTCGGCGACCTGGCGCCGGGCCAGTCGCGGGAACTCGGCTTCACCGCGCACGCGACGCGGACGGGGGACTTCGTGAACCCCGCCAAGGCCACATCGACTCAGGGGGTGGAAGCCGCGGCCAACGCCTCGGTCACCGTGGTCAAGCCGGCGCTGGCGGTGGCGTGCCAGACGCCCGCCCCGAAGGCAGGCGACTTTGTTGAGTACATCGGCCGTCCCTTCGAGGTCTGCTGGGAAGTGCGGAACACTGGCAATGCCCCATCCGCCAACACCGTGTTGGAAGTCCCGGTCCCTGCGGGTCTGACCCTTCGTTCAGCAAGCGATGGCGGGGCGGGCGCGGGCGGCAAAGCCGTCTGGAACCTTGGCTCTCTGGCCCCTCAGGCCGCCAAGAAGGTCTGCGCGACATTCAGCGCGGCGAACAGCGGCACGTACGCGTTTGAGGCCGCGACGGCGGGCGCCTGCGCCGAGCCGGCTCGGACCAGTTGCAGCGTCGCCATCCAGGGGGTGAGCGCCATTCTGGTGGAAGTGGTGGACGATCCGGATCCGATCCAGGTGGGCGAGCAGACCACCTACACCGTGCGCGTTACCAACCAAGGCGGCGGCATGGACTTGCGCGACGTCACTGTCAAGGCGGTTCTGCCTGCCGGAATCGATCCCGTGTCGGCGTCCAACGCCGGGCAGATCAGCGGCAAGAACGTGACGTGGGCGCCCGTGCCGGCTCTGGCACTGAAACAAACGATCACCTACACGGTCGTTGGCAAGGCGGTTGCCGCTGGTGACCAGCGGCTCGAGGTCCTGGTGACCACGCGCGAACGCCAGACGCCGATCACCGAGATCGAGTCGACGACGACCTACTAAGACCAGCTCATTTTCGAGCACAGTACGCCGAAGG
>DAOOQY010000508.1:0-4121 GCA_035389025.1 Verrucomicrobiota bacterium | reverse complement strand
CCACCCCCGTTGTGGCGTACCTGGCGCTGGTGCAGTTGAACCTGCGCGGCGGGGTGGGAAGCGCCATCGAGTCGCTGGTGACGGGCATCATGTTCGTCGCCGGCGCCTGGATTGCCTGGCGCCTCGCTCACCTGGTGGCCGAGGCGATCATCGCGTCGCCGCGCATTGCGCCTGAGAGCATTGACGCCCATCTCATCCGGATATGCACCCGTCTGCTGGGGATCATGGCCGGGGCTGGGCTTCTGGCGATGGGCGCCGACCGGCTGGGATTGCCGCTCTACGGGATTATCGCGGGACTGGGTGTGGGCGGGTTGGCCATCGCGTTGGCGGCCCAACCGACGATCGAGAACCTGATCGGCGGCCTGAGCCTGTTCGCCGACAAGCCGATTCGCGTCGGCGACGTCTGCCAATACGGGTCCGATCTCGGGAGAGTCGAGAGCATCGGAATCCGGTCGACGCGGATTCGCGGTGTGGATCGGACATTGACGACGATTCCCAATGCTGCGCTTTCGAGAATGCCAGTGGTCAACCTGAGCCAGCGCGACCGGATGTTGATCAAGTGCGTCCTGGGCGTCCGATACGAGACCAGCCCGGAACAACTGCGCTACCTGCTGGCCCGAACGCGCGAACTCCTGCTCAGTCATCCGCGGATCGACCCGGAGGGGGTGCGGGCGCGGTTTGTCGGCTTCGGGGCGTCGTCTCTGGACATCGAGGTGTTTGCCTATGCGACGACTCAGGACTGGCCCGAGTTTCTGGGGATTCGGGAAGACGTTTTCCTGCGGATCATGGATGTGGTGAAGGAGAGCGGCACTGGTTTTGCGTTCCCGTCGCAGACGCTCTATTTCACCCGAGACGAGGGTCCGGACGTTGCGCAGGCCCAGATCGTCGAGGCCCGCGTGCGCCAGTGGCGCGAACAGGGGTGCCTGCCGTTTCCCAATTTCACGCCCGAACAGGAGCGGCAGATGCGCGGGTCAGTCGTCTACCCGCCGCCTGGTTCGCCCGATTCGCCCCGTGGACGATCCGCGTCCGAGGCGCTTTCCTCCCCTCCTTCCGCCGACCGGGTGGCGAAGGCGGGGACCGAACCGGGCGCACCCGCCCCAAGTAGCCCATCGTCCTCTGCGGGCGTCGCTTCGGATGCCGGGTAACGATCGACGGCCGAGTGACCACGTCGCCTCAAGCTGACACTCCGGAGACCGCTCCGACCGGGAGTGAAGCGCCGCGCCGGGCGGCCTTCGTTACGACGCATTGGTCGGTGGTGGTCGCGACGGGCTGCAACGAGACCAGCGAGTCGCGCAACGCCCTTGAACAGCTCTGCCGGGTCTACTGGTATCCCCTCTATGCCCACGTCCGCCGGCGCGGTCATACGCCCGAGGACGCGCAGGATCTGACGCAGGAGTTTTTCGCGCGGTTGCTCGAGCGCCAATGGCTCGCACGGGCGGATCGGGCGTGCGGGCGTTTCCGGACCTTCCTGCTCGTGGCGCTCGATCGTTTTCTGGCCAACGCATGGGACAAGGCGCGCGCCCAAAAACGGGGGGGTGGCGCGCTGACGCTCCCGCTGCAATTGGACACTGCCGAGACGCGCTACGGCCTCGAGCCGGCGGATCCGCGGACGCCCGAGCAGGCCTTCGAACGCCGCTGGGCCATCGCGCTGCTCGATGAGGTGTTGCGGCGGCTCGAAGCCGAGCAGCAGACCGAGGGAAAGGCCGCCCTGTTCGCCAGGCTCAAGCCGTGCCTGGCGGGCGAGAGCGCGTCACTCCCCTACGGGCAGATCGCGGGCGCGACCGGTCTGAGCGAAGGCGCGGTCAAGGTGGCGGTGCACCGCCTGCGCCAGCGGTATCGCGAACTGCTGCGCGCTGAAATCGCCCAGACCGTCGCCTCGACCGAGGACGTGGATGCCGAGATGCGGCATCTGTTTCATGTCCTGGCCGGGAGATGAAGAGGCCGTTGGAGACAGGGCCTTGGTTGGGCGGGAGCATCGGATGCTGTAACCTGACGCCGCGCTTTCTTAAGAAAGAGGTGGAAACAAAGCTATGAACACCCAATGCACCTGTCCCAATTGTGGCCGCCCCCTCGCGCCGGATTCGCCGCACGGATTATGTCCCGAGTGCCTGATGCGCTCCGGGTTTGGCACGGGCGTTGCGCCCGAGCCGGGCGGGAAGACTCGCCAGCCCGCTTTCACGCCGCCGTCGCTGGGGCAGATGGCGAAGTTGTTTCCGCAATTCGAGATTGCGGAGTTGCTGGGACAGGGCGGGATGGGAGCGGTCTACAAGGCGCGTCAGCCGACACTGGACCGCTGGGTCGCGCTGAAAATCCTGCCGCCGCAGGCCACCGGGCAAACCGGATTCGCCCACCGGTTCAACCGCGAGGCGCGCGCCCTGGCCCGGCTGAACCACCCCAACATTGTGGCGGTCTACGAATTCGGCCAGGCGGGGGGCATGCCGTATTTCGTGATGGAGTATGTCGAGGGCGTTACGTTGCGGCGGTTGGTGCAGGAGCGGCGGTTGGCGCCGCGGGAGGCGCTGCGGATCGTGCCGCAGATTTGCGAGGCGCTCCAGTTCGCCCACGACGAAGGGGTCGTGCACCGCGACATCAAGCCGGAGAACATCCTGCTCGACAAGAAGGGCCGGGTGAAGATCGCCGATTTCGGCATTGCGAAGATCGTTGGCGAAGCCGGACAGGCGGACGCCGCCCAGGCCGAAGGAGGCGGGCCGGCTGTGGACTCGGATCGCACGACGATGCCGCTCACCCAGGACCAAGTGCTGGGCACGCCGCACTACATGGCGCCGGAACAGGTGGAACATCCGCAAGCGGTGGATCATCGCGCGGACATCTATTCGCTGGGTGTGGTCTTCTACGAGATGCTCACGGGCGAACTGCCGCTGGGCAGATTCCAGCCGCCTTCGAAGAGGGCGCAACTGGACGTGCGTCTGGATGAAGTGGTCTTGCACACGCTCGAGAAGGAACCCGAACGCCGCTACCAGCACGCCAGCGAAATCAAGATGGACGTCGAGACGATCGCCCGCACACCGGGTGGCGCGACTCCGCCGGTCGATGCACTCGCCGCGTCCAAGGCCTTCGAGGAGGTCAGAAGCCCGGCGAGTTGGCTGCTGGCCACAGGCATTCTCAACTGGATTGCGATCCCCATGATCGTGCTGGCGATCGCCTGGGCCAGGAGTCCCAGTGGGCAGCCGACCGCGCCAATGCTGCTCTCGTTGCTGGCTGCGCTCGGACTGAGCAGTTTCATCATATTCGCGGCGCTGAAAATGCGCCGGCTCGAAGCCTACAGCACCGCTGTGATCGGCAGCATCCTCGCCATACTGATCACCCCGGGAAACATCATCGGTCTGCCGGTCGGCATCTGGTCGCTGGTGGTGCTCAGTCGTCGTGAGGTGCGGCAGGCATTCGGGCGGGGTCACCGGCTCGAGGCCGTCGCGGCTGCCGGTGTCGCCCCGCCGGTGTCGGTTCCAGACCGGTTCTGGCGGCGCTTTGCGGTGGCGGTGGCTCTCGTGTTGCTGGCGTTGTTCCTGATTCCGTTGTTCCTCACCCTGCTCAGCATCACGCTGCCGACGCTCGCTCGGGCCAGAATGAAGGCCCAGCAGGCTGCCTCGACCGACCTCGTGGAGGCCGTCTCCGTCAACCCGAGCGCCGACGCGCCTGCAGGCGGGGCGGGCGTCAACGACAATGCGCCAGTCGGCGTGATGGCCTTTGGGCCGGTGATCGAGCGTGTGCTCTATTCCGTGGCGGTGCAAAGGCCGATCAGGGGCGAAGACCTCGATAACGGCCGGGAAATCGAAGTGCCCGTCGAGATTGAGAAGGCGGGCGAAGAACAGTTTTTTCACTGGCTCGCCGCGCAGGGAGTCGATCTGCTCGCGTTTGCCCACAATCAGACTTGGGACTTGTGGGCCGCACCCAAACTGAGTTCCGTGCCGCCCGGCTTGTGGGACAGGCCGGTGGAAGCGGCATTGAAGGCGGCTTTGGAATCAGGCGCTGTGGGTCTGTCGCGCGCCGAGCCGGATGCGAAGCAAGGTTTCGTTTCCTACGGACTGGGAAAGGACGTTGTGACCCCACTGACCTTCGCCTTCCAAACAGGGGCAGGAGGCATCGGGCTACTGCAAATCGCC
>DAOOQY010000507.1:0-4126 GCA_035389025.1 Verrucomicrobiota bacterium | reverse complement strand
TCCCTCTCCCATCCGATGGGAGAGGGTGCCCGGAGGGCGGGTGAGGGTGACGGTGCTGCACGCCCCACGGATTCCTCTCATGGCTCCGTCGCCCGCATCGACTCGGCGGAGGCGGGCGAGCAGTATATCGCCCGCTACGTCGATTTCTTCGGGAGCAGCGCACTCGATCAACTCCGGTTGGGGGTGTACCAGCACTCGGCGGTTGGGCGCGACATGATCGCCCGGATCCTCGAAGCCCTCGGCGCGCAGACCGTCCTTCTGGGCCGCTCGGAGGTCTTCATTCCTGTCGACACCGAAGCCATCCGTGTCGAGGACGTGGCGCTGGCAGAACAATGGGCGCAGGAAGAGCGCTACGACGCCCTGGTCTCGACCGATGGGGACAGCGACCGCCCGCTCCTGAGCGATGAACGGGGCCGTTGGCTGCGCGGCGATCTGGCCGGAATCCTCTGCGCTCGGTTTCTCGATGCGGACGCGGTCTGCACGCCGGTGAGTTGCAACACAGCCGTCGAGAGATGCGGTTGGTTCAGGGAGGTGCGCCGGACGCGGATCGGCTCGCCGTACGTCATCGCCGCGATGAACGCCGCCACGGCGGCCGGAGGACGCCGTGTGGTTGGATACGAGGCCAACGGCGGTTTTCTGCTCAATTCCCACATCGAGCGAGAAGGCCGCACGCTGCGGGCCCTGCCGACGCGCGATGCCGTCCTTGTGATTCTGAGCATTCTGCTGCTCGCCAAGCGCCAGGGACAGCGCGTGTCCGAGCTTTCCGCGGCTCTTCCGGCCCGGTTCACCGTCAGCGATCGGATGAAGAACGTCCCGCCTCGGAAGAGCGCCGCGCTGCTCGAGCGTTTCAGCACCGGGAGCGACGCGGCGGATCGCCGGGCGCTCGAAGCGGTGTTTGGCGCCCTGTGCGGCGAAGTGAGAACGATCGATCGGACCGACGGCCTGCGGGTGACATTCGGCAACGGCGAGATTCTCCACGTGCGGGCTTCCGGGAACGCGCCGGAATTCCGGTGTTACAGCGAAGCGGGCACCGAGGAGCGCGCGAAGCGGATCAACGGGGAAGCGCTCGAGATACTGGGCTCGATCATGGGTTGACGCGCACGCAAGCGCCGTCAGTCCTCGATGTACCAGCAACTCGATGAGGGTGAAACCGCCGGGGGAGCGCGCCGGCCGGCACGGGTTGGGGACGGAGTTCAAGGTGGCTACGCCGGCCGTGAATGCGCTTGGACGGGCGGCGCGAATGCCGATCGAGGACGGGTTGCGCATGGTGAATCGAGCCGAATGTGGCACACGTCGCCGCTTTCCGCCAGAGTCGATTTATCTCCCCAGCGGTTCCACCCATGCACCTCGCAGCCGTCCCGCGGCCGCGCATACGCGTCAACCCAAGATCGTCGAGCTGGCGACGGGGCGCAGAGCAGCTTGGCCCCAAGCGCGCTGGATGGCGCGAAGCGTCTGGAGTGCCTGTGCTTCAGCACCGCTTTGCCTGGGACGATACCTACCACCGTGCTCGAAAAGCGGCGGTAAACCACGCGCCCCCAATTCATGAAGGCGAAAAGGCTGGAGGGCTGGGCGGTCTACCAGGCTGCGGTGCAGCCGGCATCTTCCCACTTGAGCGAGCCGCGATAGACTCGCATCTGGGCAATGTCCCTCCACTCGACCGAACCGTCGGTCTTGCCCACGTTGCCGCCCTTGGCGCCGATGCTTTGCGAACTGAGCCCTTCGGCGGCGGCGTTGACGAAATCGCCACCCTTGAAGACCGGGCCGGCGGCGCCGTGCGGCGCCAGGGTTTTGCCGTAGCCGGGCGACCAGTTATTGGGGTCGGTGACCAGCACGAGTTTGGGGTCCTGGCTGGTGCGCTGCGGGGATACCCAGGTGGCGTCATGGCCCTCGGCCGGGCCCCAGGGCGTGCGGGTATGGCCGCCCATATAGTTGTATCCGATCACAAAGCCGTAATCGGGCTCCGGTTGCCAGCCCTCGGCTTGGTTGAACGGTTTGCCCAGGCTGGGGCAATCCAGAATCTTCCAACTCCCCGCGTAGGTGATGATTTGGTTGCGGGTATTGGTGCTGAGGACCGGGACGTCCTCGGCGGGCGGGTCTGAAGCCGCGGGGTAATCGGTGTTGCCCGGCGGCAACAGATCGTCGAAATCGCCGGCATACATGTGGGTGGCCAGAATGAACTGGCGAATCTCGTTCTTGCATGTGGTGCGGCGTCCCCGTTCCTTGGCATTCGACAGCGCAGGAAGCAGCAGCCCCGCAAGGATCGCAATAATGGCGATCACAACCAGCAACTCAATCAGGGTAAATGCCGCCGATACCCAGCGCGCGCCGGTCTGCCGCCACGGCGCTTCGAGAGGCGGGAGGCATTTCGGCAACAGCCGTCGGAGCGCGGGGTGCGAGGGTGCGTTCATCTAAGGGTCTTCCTGCGCGCGATAGAACCGCTGAGGCTGCCCCCCTGCCGGGTCTTCGATCCTGAACCCGGCATCGACGGGCGTCACCGCCGCCGGCAAACGCGACCAGTTCGTGCTGGCGCGGGGCGCGTCGGGGGACGCGTAGACGGCGATGCGTGCGGCGCGCCCGGCATCCGCGGGGGAGCCATCGGCATTAGTGAGGCGCAACTGGACCGTGCCGTCGGAGGCGACCCTGGGCGGTTCGAGGCGCAGGGCTGGGGGTGGTGCCAGCGACACGTCAAAGGCCGCGATCTCCTTGGTGCTGCGCACATAGAGCCGTCCGTTGCTGACGGCAGGGACATTCCAGCACTTGCCGCCGACGGCCTTGAACCGGCGCAGTTCGGTGTAGGCCGTCGGGTTGGGGTCGACCAGAACCAACTCGCCTGCCTGCGTGAGCACCAGGAGTTTGTTGTTGACCAGGACGATGCCACCCGGACCGAAACCTTCGACCGACCACTGTTCCTCGAGCGTGTCGAGTTTCAGGCATTTCAACGGCGTCTGGCCGTAGTAATAGTCTCCCTGGCCCGTGCTCCCGTACAGGCCATACACATAGCCCTGGTGGTGCACCGGAGTGGCCCAGTGATTCTCATTCGCGCCCGAGGTCCGTGCGATCTGGGTTGATGTGAACGTCGCACCCGTCTTCGCGATCCGCGCCACGCGCGCTCCGGTGCCGTACCCTGCCGAGGCATAGATAAGATTCGTCGCAACCACGGGCGAGGCGGCCACGGAGGTGCCATTGTACGTGGCCGATTGGCGCCACAGCACCGCGCCGCTTGCGGGATCGAGTCCGACCAGGCCGCTTTGGGCGTAGTAGACCAATTGCCGGGTCCCCAGCAGGTCCGCGACCACCGGGGTCGATTGGGTCATCTTGTCCGCGGTGCTCGATTGCCAGCCGAGGCTGCCGTCCGCGATGCGGAGGGCCACGAAGGTTTTGCCTGGGGCATTGCAGTTGACAATGACGAGGTCGTTCTCGACGACCGGCGAGGCGGCACTCTGCCACGTAATCCCGCGCGCCCCGTAGAGGGCCACGAGGTCCTTGCTCCAGAGAATGTCTCCGCTGACCAAATCCAGGCAATAGAGCGACTGCCACGAGGTCAGGATCAGCACCCGCGATCCGACGATTGCGGGTGTGGACCGCGGGCCATCGCCTCCGCCATTGCCAGGCGCGCCGTTGTCTCCGCCACCATCGTAGAGCGGGTCTTTGACGGGCAACAGCGGGCGATTCCAGAGCATGGTCCCCGTCTCGGAGTCATAAGCGACCGCCACCTCGCGCTTGCCGCCTGTGACTGTCTGGAGAACCTGAGTCACGACACGCCCCTGGGTGACCGCGATCGAACTGAATCCGTTGGTCAGAGTGTGTTTCCAGAGGAGCCGCGGTCCCGCCGCCGGCCAATCGAACTGGATGGACTCGGATGTGGCGCCATCCCCGTTCGGGCCGCGGAACTGGGGCCAATCGAGGGCTCGGGCCGGCGTGGCCAAAAGCAAGAGAAGCGCCGCAACAGCCCCGACACCTCGCCAGGAGAGACGGTCCCCGCACGCCGATCGAGGCAGGAAACTTTGCGTCGTATCCATAGCGCGACACGATCCGCCTCCGCGGAGAAAGGTCAAGGCCCGACCTCTCTGAATTGTCATTCCGGAGTTATCGGCTTCGCGGCTGGTCACGACCCATGAAGCCTGCG
>DAOOQY010000506.1:0-4138 GCA_035389025.1 Verrucomicrobiota bacterium | reverse complement strand
CACCGATTCAGGGCGGAACACAGATTTGCACCGAGACGGTGATCCTGCTGGCCGCATCCCCGCCGCATGGTTCGGACGCCCGTCCGCCTCAAGGCCAACCGGGCGCTTCGACTCTCGCCGACGCTCGTGACGGCGAGGGCGGGCGGCTGTTGGGATTCGCATCTCATCGGCCGAGTGCCCGCCGGGCCTGCGCCAACGCCTGCTCGGCCGGAATCGTCTGTACCCGCCCGCTCCGGAGTCGTGGGCGCTTTCTCCAGTGGGATGATGACGGGCACGGGCGGCGTTACCCCGCCGAGAACGACCGAGGTCTTCTGAGTCGTCGGCGCGGGATTGCCGGGCAGACCCCCATGAGCGCAGAAACGGTCGCGCGGTGCCAATCGGCCTCGCACTTGCGTGCCGCCTCTTCCGCCTGCTGTCGTGCCGCTGCTCCCAACACCGGGGCGACGGCAATGGCCCGAGCGAGCGCGGCAGCCTCCTCATGTCACTCTCGGGCAGCGGCCTGCTCCGGCGTGTCGGGAATCCCCGTGTCGTCAAAGACGAATATGCCCGGCGCAATCTCGACGGCCTCAAGGTCTGGATGTGGATTGAACGGCCACGGGGGACTCCACTCGAAATCCTCGGCCGAATAATACGTTCCCGGTTTGGGCTGCGGCGTTTGGTTCGACCTCATCTCGATGTCAATCACCCCAGTCGAAAGAGTCCATTCCGACGATCCGACAACCAAGACCCGCCATCACGAGCCCGACCAGTGAAATGCCCACAGGCTTCCAGGTCGCCTTCAGGTTCAGAACAAAGAAGATCAGCGATACCGGCGGCAGCAGCAGGCAACTCCAAAAGGACGCGGGTCCACTCCTGCGGGCCATGACCAGGAACCCAATGTCGCCAGCCAAGGCGGTCAGACACCCCAGACAGAACAAGAGGTAACCGAGCGTGATCATGGTCAGAACGCGTGCTGGCTAACGATGAGGATGAGCCATGACGGGGAGCGCGCCAGCGGACTCCGAATCCTGCGTGAATGTGATCGCGCTCCTCGTCATTGGCTCAATCCTTTTGGTTCGGCTCTCCCATGTTACTTCACTGGCTCCCACCGCGCCTCTGGCCAGTGGATAATATAACCGTCTGGAAACAACTGGACGAGCTGCGCTGCGAGGCGCTGCCGCTCCTGTGGGTCCATTCCGCGCCAGTGCAGGACGGCAGTCACCCGCACAAGTTGCTCGTGCTTGGGTGTCCCCAAGTGGTCAACATCGATAACATCCACAATCTTCGGCTCGGTGGCGCAGATAATCTGCCCTTGCTCCTTGGCCAAAGCGTTCCAGCGGCCCTCCAACACGACGGACTTGCCGTCGAGCGGGTGAACCGAAGCTGGCTTGATCGAGCAGCCCATGGCTACCGTAAGCAGAATGACCGGAAGGAGTGCTCTCATGCCGAGGTGAGCTCACCCACAGCCGCCAGAGGAAGACGTCCGCAGCGAATCGGGCGTCTGAATCTCCGATGACGATGGGAATTGAGACGGCGGCCGGCTGTTGGGTGGAGCGTCTGGTTCGGCATTCCCGCTTCGTCTCCTCACCAGCCACACGCCTACCATGAGCCCCAGCGCCAACACAAATGCGACAACCGAGCCCCCACCGATGAGGAGCATCCAAGCCATGCCCGGGCCATCGTCTCCTCCTGGCCACTGCGCCATTGCGAACGCAAACGGGAGGATGAGGAGTGCGTGCCAAGGGGCGGCAACCCAAAACACAACTCTCCGACGAGCGCGCCAGCACAAGCCCACGATCGCGGTAGCAGTGCACATGCCTGAAGCAGCGATGAACGGGATGGTGAACCAGTAGAAGCTCCCGGCGTAAAAACCAAACGCGCCCACGACGGTCAGGCTTGCGAGAAACAGGCAAACCGACCAGCCGGCGACAATGAGAAGAGGCAGCGTCATGTCATGCCGAACAGTGTTAATAAACGTCAACTTTGTCGGTTTATCCGGAACGCCTTGTGAACGTTCACTTTGACGGGATTCACGGGAGCAATAGAGCATTCTGCGCTTGACCCGTCAAGGATATAGCTGGTTATGGCGCAACGGTTAAGGAGGCAAGACCGGCTCTGCGCGGCCAGGGGCTGCGGTTCGGATAAAGCGACCGATTTGTCGGTTTATCCTGTCATTATTGAGCCGGCAAGACCGACATTATTGTGAGTGGTCCGAGATGGGAAGATCATTCTGAGCGGCTGCATTGACCATCTCGGCAATGTCGTCGGTCCAATCCAATGCATCCAATTCACCGTAGGGGTGTACGAACTATGCGGGTTAGCGCGACTCGGACGTTTCACACAGCGCGCGGAAGGCCGCGTGCAACCGGGGAGCGGTTTCGGGGCCCAGGGAGTTGATTTCGCCGTAAACGGGCCGGTCCGAGTCGTAGAGGTAAGGGGGTTTGCGGTCCCACTGGCTCTTGGGGATGATGTAGCCGATTTCGTCGTTGGCGAGGCCGAACACGAACTTGACCTTGCCCGGCATGAGGGCGCGGATTGGGGGCACCTCGACCGGGTCGATCCCAAAGTCGGCGCCTGGGGCGCGCTCGATGCCGCCGTTGACGATCTCCGGATACACTTCGCCCGGCAGGCACGCGATGCTGGCATCGCCAACCGTGACCAGGGCCACTTCAGTGCGCATCGTTCTCCATCGGACATGCCCGCGGTCGAGGATGCCCAGGACAGGCGCCAGGAGGAAGATGGCGTTGTCGATTGGCAGTTCGATGGTGCGGGCGCAGACGCCGATGGGGGCGTGGTTGGTTGCGCCCTGGTTGGGGGTGCGCAACACGGGCAAGAGGCGCGACGCGAGTTGGTGGCCTAGGGCGCGCGCCTTGTCGTGGGACGGTTTCTCGAACTCCTGGTCGAGGTACGGGTCGCGGACGGTCACGGACGGGGATGTGGTCATGAGCCCGCCGAGGGCGGCGGTGAGATAGACATGGACGCCGCCCAATCCCGCCGCGTGCGTCTGGCCGTCGATCGTAACGCCCTTTTCGAGGGCCTCACGCACGTAGCCGCAGAAGTCGGACGTGATCTCCGTGTTTCTCGACCAGACCGTTTCGGGGTGATTGCCCCAGGCCACAAGAGTGCCGAGCGTGCCGCCCCCCTCGGGCGAGGTGAAGTGCATGACGCGCAGGTCGGCGTCAAAGACGATCGGTTTGCGCGAGTCGCGGACGAGGCCGTCGGTGGGCATTTGGATTTGGTGAGAGGCGACGCATGCGGGTGTGAGGGCTTGGATGGCCTGGCCCAAGGCCTGGGTCGTGGCCGTCAGGACTTGGGCGCGATACTGCGGGTCGACGCCGGTCTTGAGCGGATGCGGTCCCCACAGGCCCATGAGATCGGGTGTCGAGTGGTTGTGAGTCGAGCAGACGATTGTGTAATCGAGGCGCCATTGCGGATCGAGACGGCGCCGCACCTCGATGACATCGTCGTGGAACAGGCCGATGGCATCGAGCGACACGATGCCCAGGCGCGTGTAGCCGTCGTCGAGCACGCAGGCATGGGCCCAGAGGCTGTCGTGCAGCGCCGTGGCGGCGCGGTTCTGACTGAACCCGGCCAGCCAGACCGGGCGTTTGGGATTCGAGAGATTGGGGTTGATCGGGACGCGTCCGAAGCCAACGTGCAGGGGTTTCGGCGCGGCAACGGAACGGGCGGGGTCGACGTTCAGCGCGAGCGTGTAGCCTGGATTCCGGTCGCGGAAGGCGTGCCAGGACCGCAGGGCGAGCAGTGCGGCGAGCAGGACCAGGATTCGAAAGGCCCACACCAGGAGGCGGCGCCACCAGGGGCGACGGGGAGTGCCGGTGTTCATGGGCGGCAGGCATACACGGAAGCGGCGGCCGCGGCAAGCCGCGGACGTGAGTTGGCGCCGACTATAGGGTCATGTCACACCCTTCGCGTAGCACCTCAGCCCATTTCTCACCAACTGTTGATGTCATCTGAGCGGTCACCGTCACATTTCACCTGAAATGCGGATTAACCGGGTTCGTTCCCTCAGAAACCACGATCAGCGCCGTCTTACGACGGCGGCTACGGCGGCTCGTCAGCCGCGGTCCGCCGATGCCGACGATCGGGGGTTGCATCCGGGTTTGACGGCTGGGCGGGCGCGTGGTAACAATGCTCGAAC
>DAOOQY010000505.1:0-4143 GCA_035389025.1 Verrucomicrobiota bacterium | reverse complement strand
GGCGAGGAGCAGGTGCACACCCGCTGGTCGGCGGCCATTGGCAAGCGGCTGCCCTGGCTGGGCGTGAATCTCGGTGCGGCGCTGCTCGCGGCCACCGTGGTGAGCCGCTTCGAGGACACAATCAGTCGATGGACCGCCCTGGTGGTGTTCCTGCCTCTCATCTCCGCGGTTGCCGGCAATGCCGGCGTTCAGGCGCTGACTGTGATCATCCGGGGCCTGGCGCTTGGCGACGTGGTGCGCGGCGATGCCGTGCGCATCCTGCGCAAGGAACTGGGCATCGGCTTGGTCAACGGTGTCGGCCTCGGCCTGGCCCTCGGCCTCATCGGTTACCTGTGGAAGGGAAGCCTCGTGTTGGGAATCGTGGCCGGCGCGGCGATGGGCCTCAACCAACTCGTTGGCGTCCTTTCAGGCGTGCTCGTCCCGTTCGGTTTGAGGTACTGCAAGATCGATCCCGCCATGGCCTCGAGCATCTTCGTCACGACCTTGACCGACATCCTCGGATTCCTGGTGTTCCTCGGTTTGGCGGCCTTTGCGCTCCGCGCGTTTGGCCTTTGACCATACTCGCCGGCGACAGACGACCGGCTGATTTGCCAGAGAACGATGCTCGCCGGGCCGATCTGCGCACTCCCATTGTGCCGGTCCCGCATGACGCATTGAACTGCGCGGTGCCGGTCGGCCTGCCGTGGCACGGCCCGAACCAGGGGTGGTCAGGGGCGGGCCAGACAGCACGAGTCCCCGGAGGCGATGCGCGCCCAAACCCCTGAGTCTACGACGGAATCCCACAATCGGCCCGGTTGGCACGCTGCCAGCTTAAGAGAGCACGCTTGCGCGACCGTCTCCGAAACCGCTTGCGGGGGAAGTGTCGATCCTGGATCACGGATCACCCGCACGCTGAGTTTGTGCAACGTCGTCGGACGTTGCGAGAAATGCCCGCCAGGAACGACCGGGCAATGCACGTGCTCGCATACGCCCGCACAACGGAATCATGATCGACTTTAACCAGAGAGTCCTAATGACCGGCTTTGGCATCGTGGCTCAAGCCGCACTGCCCATGTTGTTGAAGCATGTCCGCGTGCCGCCGCGCCAGATCACCGTCATCGACTTCGCAGATCGCGAGGATGTGCTGCGACCGTGGATCAACAAGGGGTTGCGATTCGTCCGGGAACGCGTCACGCCGCTGAATTTGCCCCGGCTGCTTTCGACGCATGTTGGACAAGGCGGGCTGATCATCGACTTGGCGTGGAGCATCGATTGCTTCGACATCCTCGGGTGGGCTCACCACAACCAGGTGCTCTATGTCAACGCGTCCCTGGAGTCGTGGGACCCGGCGTCCGACATGCACAGCAAATCCTCCCTGGAGAAGTCCCTCTATGCGCGGTACGAGCAACTGCTGCCCCTGGTCGAGGAGTGGCGCGACACCAGCACCGCGGTCATCGACCACGGTGCCAATCCGGGGTTGGTGTCGCACTTTCTCAAACAGGGACTCCTGGACATTGGCGCGCGCACGCTCCGCGACAGGTCCCTGCCTCGGCCCGAGGCCCATCGTTTGGAGCGGCTGATCGAGGAGATGAGCTTTGCCGAGTTGGCTCGCGAGCTGGGGGTGAAAGTCATTCATTGCAGCGAGTGGGACACACAGCGAGCTGCCCGTCCCAAACGACCGGACGAGTTTGTGTCGACCTGGAGTGTTGAGGGCATGTGGGAAGAGTCCATTTCGCCCAGCGAACTGGGCTGGGGCACCCACGAGAAGGGGCGGCCGTCTTTTTCGACGAGGCCCGAAACCGGACCCGCCAACCAGATCATCTTGCCGCAGATGGGCTTGAATACCTGGGTGCGCTCCTGGGTTCCCAACCAGGAAATCGTGGGCATGGTCGTCACGCATGGCGAATCGTTTGGCATCTCGCACGCCCTGACCATCCGCGAGAACGGGCAGCCTGCCTATCGGCCCACGGTCCACTATGCCTACATGCCCTGCAACGATTCGATCGTCTCTTTGCACGAGCTCCGCTGTCGCAATTACGAACTGCATCCCAGGAAACGCATCCTCACCGACGAGATCACCGAAGGCATGGACCTCTTCGGCGCTTTGATCATGGGACACCGATATCAATCCTGGTGGACAGGCAGCATCCTGAGCATTGAGGCCGCCCGGAGGAAAGTGCCGCACGCCAACGCCACGGCGGTGCAAGTGGCCGCCGGGGTGATCGCCGCCGTCTTGTGGTCAATCCAGAATCCTCGGCGGGGCGTGTGTTTTCCCGAGGAACTGCCGCACGACGACATTCTGCGATGGGCTCGACCGTATCTGGGTCGCATTGTCTCGCAATCCTCGGACTGGACGCCTTTGCGGCGGCATCGGGTGTACTTCAGTGAGAATCCGGAAGCGCAACCAGACCATACCGATCCGTGGCAGTTCAGCAATTTCCTCTTCCGACCTTGAGAGGGCCCGACCATGAAGATCTTCGTGCTCGGTTCGGGTGCCACAGGCGGAGCGCTGGCGCAGTTGCTGCGCCGCCGGGGCCACGAAGTGTGGTGTGGCGATCGGGATGCGAAACGCGCACGCGCGTTCCTCGGGCCGCACATCTCCTGTGTGCGGGCAAACGCCCGCAATCGCCCCTCGCTCGTGCGCGCCGCCCGGGGATGCGAGCTCCTCGTGAACACCGTGCCGGCAGCTTTCAACGAAGCGGCCGTCGAGGCAGCACTGCGTCTGGGGGTGGGGTATCTGGACATGGCCTCGCACCTGGACCCCGATCCGTTCAAAGCGGAGCAATTGCGGTTTGACGGGCGGTTCAAGCGCCGCGGCAAACTGGCGCTGATCAACGCGGGTGCCGCGCCGGGTTTGACGAACGTGCTGGTGGCGCTGGCCGCCGACGGCCTGGACGAGGTGTCGCAGGTGCGAATCCGGCTCTTCGAGGAAACCGACACCAGCGAGCCGATCTCGACGTGGTCCGCCGAGGTCGCCTTCGACGAAGCCACCTCCAAGCCTCGAGTGTATCGAAATGGCCGGTTCCGCCTGGCCCGCCGCTTTGGCGAGGCCGAGTGGTTTCGATTTCCGCCACCGATCGGTGACGTGCGCGTGGTGCTCCTGGCTCAGGACGAAGTGGCGACCCTGCCGCATTTCATTCGGATGACCGACCTGGACGTGAAAGCTGGAGGAAACGATATCGAGCGCCTCCGACGCTGGCACCGCCAGGGGAAGCTCTGGCCATCCGACGGCAGGTCCGAGAAGCGCTTTCCACCTACGGTCATACCGGCGGAGATGGCGGGTCGGATGCGCAGGCGGACACTCCGCGATGCCTGCTTTGCTGTGGCGGTCTCGGTAACCGGACGCGTGGGGGCTCGCTGGTCTGAGCATCGGCGCGCGTGTGTCTTTTCCAGCCTCCTCCAACTCCGTCGCAAGCGACTCCTGACAACCCCCATCGCATACGCGGCGGCCGAATGCGCCGCCGCATTCATCCGACACTGGCCTCGAGGAGTCGCGGGGGTCCTGCCGCCCGAGGCGCTCTCGCCAATCGTGCGTCAGCGCATCCTCACCGACCTGCGCCGCAAGGAATTCCGATTCGACGCCACGACGTGTCGTGTCCAAGCCGAAGGGCAGCCGAGACACCCAACGAAATCCCCTTCGCACCCTGCTCCACCATGAACACCGCCGAACTCATCGTCCTCATTGCCGCCGTCTGCCTCCTGGCAACCGACATCGCCTTGCGCCTGTTCGTTGCTCCGCAGAATCGAGATCGCCTCGTCACGGATCTGCTCGACATCATGCACGAGCCGCGTCTTGCGTCCGACACGGCACCCGGGCTCGTCCCCACACTCCTGCCCTCGGAGAGCCTGGGCGAGAGTCTGCTGCGGCACTTCGCTCAGTCCTCCCTCTCCTGTCGGATTCTGGACATCCTGGCCGCCAACGGCAACGCAATGCCTGAGGCTGACATCGCCGCCGCCGTGAACGCCCAGTTGATCGAGAAGAGCAGGCAGCCTTTGCCGGAGGTTGCAGTGCGCAAGGTAATCATGATCCTCATGGGGGCCGATTTTGTGAGGCTGCGGCACGGCCTGCTTTCCCTGACCGACTTGGGCCGGCAGTTGCACAGGGTCCTGGGCGAGCGCCGCCGGGCGGCAAGTGTGCCGGTTTTGACCACCCGCTGAGCGCAC
>DAOOQY010000504.1:0-4146 GCA_035389025.1 Verrucomicrobiota bacterium | reverse complement strand
CCGGCAAGGTCTGACGTCAGTGGACCCTAGCCCTGTTCAATCCTCGAGCGCTGCCCCGGCGGCGCGGACTTCATTCCCTGCGGTCTTCTGGGTGGCGAACATCATCGAAGTGCTCGAGCGGTTCGCTTACTACGGAATCTACTTTGGCTTTGGGATCTATCTGACGCATCTCGGATACTCGAAGGATGAACTGGGGGCGATACAGAGCCTTTTCCTGCTGCTCTCGTATGCCATTCCGCTGATCTCCGGGACGTTCGCCGATCGGTTCGGGTTCAAGAAGGTGCTGATCGTTTCGTATCTCGCCTACTTGCCATCCATCCTGCTGCTGATGCTGACGAAGTCCTTTTCGGGCATCGCCCTGACGATGCTGAGCATCGGTTTGGCGGCGGGGATTTTCAAACCGTTGATCGCGGGCACGGTCCGCGTGACCACCGATCCGAGCAACAAGACGCTCGGGTTCGGCCTCTTCTACGCGATGGTCAACGTGGGCGGTTCGTTTGGCCCGATCGTGGCCGGGAAACTCCGAGCGATCTCCTGGAATTACGCCTTCCTGGCTGCGGCCATCGCCATCGGTGCGATGCTTCTGATCACATTGTTCTTTTATGAAGAACCGCCGCCCGGCGGACGGCGAGAGTCTTGGCAAGAAGTTCCGCGACATCGGCGTGGCCCTGTCGGACGTGAAGTTCTCGGTGTTTCTCGTGTTGCTGGGCTTGTTCTTCTGGCTCCCGTTCTGGGCGTTCTTCAACCTGTGCGCGCTCTACGTGGACAGCAACCTGGACACCGCGCGGCTGTATCAGGATGTCCACGGCGTGTGCGGACAGGGCTTTGCCGACTTCTTCTCGCAGGAGGGCCAGGACGGGCGCCGGCGGATTCTCGGAGAGACGATCTCGCACACGGGGTACATCATCATGCTGCTGCAACTGGGGGTGTCGCGCCTGTTCGAGCGCATGCGGGCGATGCCGTCCTTCATGATCGGGCTGGTTGTGGCGGCGGCGGGGCTGGCGGTCATCGGGGCGGCCCGCGTTCACGGTGCGACGCTGGTGTTTCTGGGGATTTTCTTTTTTGCCGTGGGCGAGATGATCACGTCGCCGCGCATCCAGGAGTACATCACCTGGATCGCCCCCAAGGAGAAGGCGGGCCTTTACATGGGCTCGAATTTCCTGGCGGTGATGATTGGCGGTTTCACCAGCGGGTTCATTTACACGACACTCTACGGGCGGTTCAACACGGCAGGGCATCCGGAATGGGTCTGGTACGTCCTCACCGCCCACGTGGCGCTGGCCGTGCCGGTGTTTTGGGGCTTCGTTCGCGTGGCCGGCGAGTTTCGCGAGCAATCGGCGTGATGGGACCGCGCAGCAGAGCGCGATTTACGGAATGAGTCATTTGCGGATCGTTATGAAAACATTGTGTGCCGCAACAATCGCCGCGGCGGGCCTGTGCCTGGCGGCGGGCGCTGAACAGGAGTTGCGCCTGGGCCTGTTTTCGGCCGACGTGACCGTGCCGATGGGGCACGGGATGATGGGCGGCGCATGGCTTTCGCGGAGCGTTGCCGATCCTCTCGAAGCGCACGGCTTGGTTCTGCACGGTCTCGACAAACCGGTGGTGTTTGTTGCCGTCGACTGGTGCGAGATTCGCAACGACGCGTTCGAGCGGTGGCAGCGGGTGTTGGGGGAGGCGGCGGGGACCGAGCCGGAGCGGGTGATGGTGTGCACGGTGCACCAGCACGACGCGCCTGTGGCGGACCTGGGGGCGGAGCGCATCCTGCGTGAGCGCGGGGCGCAAGGGACCGTATGCGATCCGGCGTTTCACGAGGTTGCCGTCCAGCGCGTGGCGCAGGCCCTGCGCGAGTCGCTGTCCCAGACGCGGCGCGTGACGCATCTCGGGTTGGGTGCCGCGCAGGTGGAAGGCGTCGCGTCGAATCGCCGCTACCTGGCGCCCGACGGTTCGGTGCGGTTCGATCGGACGAGCAGCACGCGGGATGCGGCGGCCCGGGCGGCGCCTGAGAACCTGATCGATCCCTGGCTCAGGACCCTGAGTTTCTGGGATGGCGATACGCCGATTGTTGCCCTGAGCGCCTACGCGGTGCATCCGATGAGTTATTATGGGCAGGGGGATGTCTCGGCGGATTTCCCGGGGCTGGCTCGCCGCCTGCGCCAGCAGGAAATGCCGGGGGTCAGGCAGATTTACCTTACCGGGTGCGGGGGCAACCTGACGGCCGGCAAGTACAACGACGGCGCGGTCACCAACCGCCCCGTGCTGGCCGAACGTTTGAGGCAAGCCATGGCGAAGGCCTGGACCGCCACCCGGCGCGTTCCGCTCGGGGAAGCCGCGTTCCGCGTCGAGCGGGTCCGGCTCGAACCGCGCGACGGGCCGGGCTTCACGGTGAAGGAACTCGGCGAGAAGATCACGTCCGAACCCAAGCCCTTTCACCAGTGTCTGGCGGCCATGGGCTGGAGCTGGCGCCAACGCGCGGACGCCGGGCATCGGATCGAGATTCCCTGCTTGGACCTGGGGGCGGCCCAGTGGCTGGTCTTGCCGGGCGAAACGTATATCGAGTTCTAACTCGCGGCGCAGCGGATGCGGCCCGAGAGCTTCGTGGTGGTTGCAGGCTACGGCGAAGGAGCGACCGGGTACATTCC
The DNA here is from genome assembly GCA_035389025.1 of Verrucomicrobiota bacterium. Classification (GTDB taxonomy): domain Bacteria; phylum Verrucomicrobiota; class Verrucomicrobiia; order Limisphaerales; family J093; genus MWFF01. The sequence continues at coordinate 1,507 of DAOOQY010000504.1, read as the reverse complement.
GACCGAGCGTCACATTGCCGAGGGGGACGGGAACCTGACCGACTGGTCGTGGGTGGCGCCCGGCTCGGAGGGGCGCTTGCTCGATGCGATTCGCCGTGTGCTCCGCGTTTCGGACATCGAGGCGTCGCGTGCGCCGTGGAAAGCCAACATGCCCATCGCGCTCGTGAAGAAAGAGCTGTACCTCGAATCGCCCGCGCCGCGGGTTGCGCCCTGGGTGAGCGCGCAGTACGTGGGCGCGGGGCACGAGATGCGCGAGGTGCGAGGGATCGAGCGCGAGTCCGACGTGGGCGAGGAGATTCGGGCCCGGTGGTCCGAGGACAATGGCCGGACATGGTCGGCGTTCGTGCCGGTTCAACCTTCGAACAAGGTCGATTACCGCGGCGTGGGCGTCTGGGAAGGGGAGGGCGCGGGTGTGTATGATCCGGTTTCGGGCTTGTTGGTCCAGTTGTGGCTGCGGCAGATCGAGATCCAGGGTGTCTATCACAATACCACCCACGTTCGCACTTCCGCCGATCGGGGGCGCACTTGGAGCGAGCCCGTTCCCCTGCGTTACGAGGCGGGCGAGACGTTCGATCCGGACGCGCCTCTCGATGCGGGATTTCTCGGCCGCAACGAGGGATATCCGGGCAGCAACATCCTGCGCCGGTCGGACGGAACGCTGCTGGTCTGCCTTGCGCATGCGAATGCGCCGGGCGATCCGCGCAACGATTCGAGGCCCTGGCGGATGGGCTCGATCTGTTTCCTGGGCGCGTGGAATCCGGAATCGAGGAAGCACGAATGGACGCCCGGCGGGCGGGTCGAGATTTCGCCTGAAGTCTCCGCGCGCGGGCTCATGGAGCCGGAACTCGCCGAACTGCGGGACGGGCGGACGCTGGTCGTCTGGCGCGGCTCGACTCACGGCTGGGACGGCACGGTGTCGAAGACGCCCGGACGCAAGTTTCACAGCCTGTCGAGTGACGGCGGGCGGACTCTTGGTGTGCCGTCCGAGTGGAAGTACGACGACGGTTCGGCCTTTTACTCGCCATCGTCGTTTCACCGCATGCTTCGTCACAGCGGCACGGGCAAGTTGTACTGGATCGGCAACATCAGTGCCGAGGCGCCCTCGGGCAATTCACCGCGTCACCCGCTGGTGATTGCGGAGGTGGACGAGGGGAAGGCCGCCCTGAAGCGGGCCACGGTGACGGCCATCGACGACCGGCAAACGGGTCAGGGGGACATCCAGTTTTCCAACTTCCCGCTGCTCGAGGATCGTGTCACCCACGACCTCGTCCTGCACGTAACGACTTACGGTCAGGAACCCGACCCCAAAGACTGGGCCACGGCCGTGAATTACCGTTACACGATCGCTTTGCGGCCGTGAGCGGCGCGGTGACGCGCCTGGCGGACTGTTGCCTCTTGAACTGCTCAGTGAACGCGAACTGAGCGAGGCGCGCCTCGAGCCGTCAGTTGTGGCCCAATTTGGTTGCGGCCGTCTGCTCGACACGGGCCATCGTGAGGTTTGCGCTTG